>JBDKFF010000175.1:0-4423 GCA_039798865.1 Bacteroidota bacterium | reverse complement strand
TAAATACACATGGGTCAATGCTGTAAGTTCCTGGTATGTAATTGGCCTCAGCCTTGAATGGACCTTCCGGTTTCGCAGAACTCGCTACACCAATACGAAAAACGCCTTCTTTGTCTTTGGCTGGAAAATACAGATAATATTGTCCATTCGCTTCCGCGGCATCCGGTGCCCAAAGCATTTTACCCGCCCAAGGTACATCGGCCAATTTCAAGGCTACTCCGTGATCTGTCACAGGGCCAGCTGGGGTAGTTTGCGAAAAGACATGGTAATCGTTCATAGCAAAATGACTTCCCATATCATCCTCCTTAACCCCGGCATCGATGTCGTGAGACGGATAGATGTAAATTTTCCCTTGAAAAAGGTGGGCGGAAGGATCGGCGGTATAAAGATGAGAGATTAAGGGTTGCTGGGCAAACGCACAGAAACTCATCAGCGCCAAAACGAGTATTTTTTTCATTGTTCTAGGTTTGTATATCAAAGGACTAAATTTCCTATTTTTACTCCATGAAAGCAATACCTTCTGCATTATTATCCTATGGGATGTCGGGCCGCATCTTCCACGCCCCTTTCCTCGAAATTCATCCGGGCTTTGAATTAGTTGGCTCCTACGAACGCAGTCAAAAAAATATCCAAAAAGCTTATCCGGGAACGTATTCCTACGATAGCTTGGAAGAGGTCATTCAGGATGAAGACATCGAGTTGATCATCGTTAATACACCCATCCCTACCCATTTCGACTATGCATCCAAAGCCTTGCGGGCGGGAAAGCATGTTGTGGTGGAGAAAGCATTTACGAATTCAACAGCCGAGGCCATCGAACTTCAGCAGATAGCTCAGGAGGTTGGAAAGCATATTTTTGTCTACCAAAACCGCCGTTGGGATTCCGATTTCTTGACTGTCAAGAAAGTCTATGAATCCGGCCTATTGGGAGATATCGTGGAAGCTGAATTCCACTTTGATCGTTACAATGGGGCTAAATCACCCAAAATGCATAAAGAACTGCCTGGGCCGGGCGCAGGGATTATCTTTGATTTGGGACCCCATATTATTGACCAGGCTTTGTATTTGTTTGGCAAACCAACACATGTGTTTGCCGATTTACGAAAAACTCGTCCGGGAACGGAGGTCGAGGATTTGTTTGAAATTTTATTGTACTACCCGGAAATGCGTGTTCGATTGAAGGCGGGCTATTATTTCAAGGTGCCTGTACCGGCTTTTCAGTTGCATGGAAAATTAGGGAGTTTTATTAAAACGCGCTCTGACCGCCAAGAGGCCGATTTAGATGCGGGTAGAAAACCCGAAGGTGATTCGTGGGGACAAGAAAGCCCCAATGATTTTGGAGTGATTCAAGTCGACGGAGGAAATCCGGAACGTGTACCCTCCGAAAAAGGAAATTTCATGGCCTTTTATGAAAATGTTTTTCAAACTTTGCGGGGCGATGCGAATCCGGCGGTTTCCGTGCGAGATGGCATCTACAGCATGCGAGTGATTGACGCGGCGATTGAGAGCAGTCGGGCGAAAAAAGTGATCAAGTATTAGGTTATAACTCCAGACTTCAGTCTGGGCAAACACGCGAGGTATCGCACAACAAAATTATAACCCCAGACTTCAGTCTAGGGAAAGACGCGAGGTATCGCGTCTCTACAATAGAGATATGGAAACAAACTTATTTACACAATTCGAGCCAGAATTACAGAAGAAGATCCAACAAGTGGGGGTCATTCGTAAATTCCAAGCCGATGATTTTCTCATGAAAACGGGCCAAAGCATCCGTTCAGCCGTGTTTGTTACCAAGGGAATCATTAAAGTTTTCCGGGAAGATGACGAGGGCAATGAAGTTTTCATGTACAATTTACATCCTGGTGAGGCCTGTGCGATCTCGATGACCTGTGCGTCGCGCAACTTGAATAGCCAGATTATGGCCAAAGCTTTGGTCGATACCGAAGTCATGACCATTCCGGTAGAATTAATGGATGAATGGGCCTCCAAATACAAAACTTGGTACCAATTCGTCTTGGAAACCTATCGCTCCCGTTTTGAGGAATTATTGGATACTTTAGACCACATCGCTTTCCGCAATTTGGATGAGCGCTTGCTCTGGTATTTGAAACAACACCAAAAAAGCTTGAAGAGTAATACGATCAAGGTGTCATTTACCGATATTGCGACTGAGTTAAACTCATCGAGGGAAGTAATCTCGAGGCTGATGAAAAAGTTATCAGAGAAAGGACATATTCGAATTAATAAGAATCAGATAGAAATTATTGATTTAAGAGTTCTGTGATTCTTATCACGCCTTTATAAATCGATTTAGTGAATTTTTGCATTTCATTAATTAAATCAAATGCAAAAATTTCGTTTGGGATTAATCCTTTTAATCATACAATTAGGGCAGACGCTTTTCGCTCAACATCAAGAAATACACACCGCTCCACACCTTTGGAAAGGAAAAAAAAGTGTCGCGGAGGATTCCACATCCATACTATTCGCCTTCAAACATGGAAAGGTGCATGGAAATCTTCGCTATTTTTTCATGGCAACTGAAAATCAAGACCGTCTCACCGATGCCTATGCGAATGCAGCTGGCGGTGGATTATTTTATGAAACGGGGTCTTACAAAGGTTTTCAGATGGGAGTCGGGGGGTATTTTATTTATAATGTTGGTTCATCCGACATGACCCGAATTGACCCCTATACCCATACGATTAGTCGGTATGAAACCTCACTATTTGACTTAGAAGACCTTGCCAACAAACATGATTTAGATCGATTGGAGGAGTTATATTTAAAGTATAACTGGGGCAAATCACATGTACTTTTAGGCAAGCAATTAATAAATACACCATTCATCAACTTACAAGATGGTCGCATGCGTCCAACAGAAGTAGGCGGTCTATATGCTGAGATTTATCCGGGACAAAATAACAAACTTGAAGGAGGATATTTATATGAAATATCTCCAAGGGGAACAGTTGATTGGTATGGGATTGGGGAGTCTATTGGTATTTATTCAAATGGGGTAAATACAAATGGTACAAAAGGAAACTATGCAAAAAACATCGAATCAAAGGGAATTGGTATTTTAGGCTACACAAAATCCTTTTCTAAAGGTCATACTTTAAAACTATGGAATGTATATGTAGAAAATGTATTTAATACGAGTCAAGTACAATTTGACACCCAACAAGGCAATTGGGTAATGGGGATGCAATACACGGAACAACATGCCATTAAAGATGGTGGAAATGAAGATCCATCTAAAACCTATTTTGACCCCAAGCAAATGTCGCGAGTGATAAGCACTAAATTGGGTTGGGAAAATAAACAATGGAAAACTTCCCTAAATTACACACGTATCACAGGAGAAGGGCGATACTTAATGCCTCGAGAATGGGGACGCGACCCCTTTTATACCTTTATGCCACGTGAAAGAAATGAGGGATTAGGCGATGTGCATGCAATGGTAGGAAAAGTAAGTTATACGATGGATAAGTTTCCATTGAAGACATCGATTAGTTTTGGGGTTTTTAAACTTCCTGATGTTAAAAATGCTGAATTAAACAAATACGGACTGCCTAGTTATCATCAATTGAATATGGAATTAACTTATGAATTTGATAATTTCTTGGAAGGCTTAGAGATTCAGGCCTTATATGTCCATAAGGCCAACCAGGGTGAAACTTATGGAAACGAAAAATATATCATTAATAAGGTTAATATGAGTAATTATAACCTCGTTTTAAACTTCCATTTTTAACGATGAAATTTAAATCAGACTTGTGATAAAAATCACGAAAAAGCATTTGAAATCATCTGACATTTGTCATATCAAAAACAACAAAAGAACACATGGAAATTATCGGCTACTTTGCCTCATTACTTATCGGAATATCACTGGGCTTGATTGGAGGTGGAGGTTCTATTTTAACGGTACCCGTCTTGGTTTATTTATTTGGCGTGGATCCAATCTTGGCAACAGCATATTCTCTTTTTGTTGTGGGAGCTAGTTCATTAGTTGGCGCCTTCCCAAAATACCAGCAAGGCTTAATCAATGTAAAAACAGCGGTTATTTTTGGTATTCCATCCATTGCATCGGTTTATGCGACCCGTAAATTCATTGTACCCTTAATTCCCGCAGAGGTTTTTTCGATAGGTGAGTTTATCGTAACAAAATCAATCTTGATGATGGTCTTATTTGCCATTTTAATGGTGGCTGCCTCGATTTCCATGATTCGCGGGAAATGTGAGCAATGTGAGAAAGAGAAATTAGGCACTTATGTAGAAGAGGAACAGGTTTTCAATTATCCAATGATTCTTTTGGAAGGTGCCGTGGTGGGTGTCTTAACGGGATTGGTAGGTGCAGGAGGAGGTTTCTTGATTATCCCAGCCCTCGTAATGCTCTCTAAATTATCCATGAAACAAG
>JBDKFF010000174.1:0-5470 GCA_039798865.1 Bacteroidota bacterium | reverse complement strand
TCGAATCCATTGAAAGATAAGGAAAGCGGTAAAATCATAGATTTACAGATTATTCGACGGATTTATGGCTTTATCAAGCCTTATCAAATTCGCTTTTGGTTTCTCGTTTTTTTGATTCTATGCATGGCGAGCGTTTCGCCCATTATTCCCTTATTAATTCGTTTTACCTTAGATCATTATGTGAATGTGGATCAGATTCAGGATTTGCTTCGTATGTTCTTTATTATGATTGCCGTGCTGTTAACCCAAACAGGTTTGCAATTTTCAACGAGTTATATGGCGGGTTATTTGGGTCAAACTGTCATCCGAGATATTCGTGTTCAACTCTATACCAAGATTGTTGATTTGAAATTAGCCTTTTTTGATGCGACACCGATTGGACGTTTGGTGACGCGAACGGTTTCAGATATCGAAACCTTGAATGATGTCTTTTCGGAGGGATTGGCGTCTATTGCAGGTGATTTGTTGCAGCTGTTTTTGATTATTGGGGTCATGTTTTACACCGACTGGCGTTTAAGTTTGGTGATTATTGCCACGGTTCCTTTCATGGTCTTTTCTACCTATGTGTTTAAGGAATACATCAAAAAATCATTTAATGAGGTACGTCTTGCGGTGGCGAATTTGAATTCATTTGTGCAAGAGCATATTTCGGGGATGATGATTGTTCAATTGTTTCATGCCGAAAAGCGTGAGTTGGCCAAGTTCAATCAGATTAACCAAGAACATCGGGATGCCAATATTCGTGGTATTCTGGCCTATTCGGTTTATTTTCCCGTGGCGGATGTGATTTCAGCCGTGGCATCCGGCTTGGTGGTTTGGATGGCATCCACGTACATTTTGAAAGAGGAAATTACGGTAGGGACGTTGACGGCCTTTGTGATGTTTATTAATTTATTCTTTCGCCCCATCCGTATGTTGGCCGATCGATTTAATACCCTTCAGATGGGTATCGTGTCAACCGAGCGAATTTTGACTTTATTGGATTCCACGGATTACATTCAAAATAATGGAACGCTTTTGGCGGATGAACTCCAAGGGGATATTGAGTTTGATCAAGTTAGTTTTGCCTATAACGAACCGGAATGGGTAGTAAAACAGGTTAAGTTTAAAGTGACAGCAGGGAAGACTTTGGCTATCGTAGGTGCCACGGGCGCTGGGAAATCTTCCATTATCGGGCTGTTAAGCCGTATGTATGATTGCCAAAAAGGGGAGATTCGAATCGATGGAATCGCTCTGCCAGATTATGAGATTCACAGCCTACGTAAGCATATCGGAGTTGTTTTGCAGGATGTATTTCTGTTTAGTGCCTCCATTGCTTATAATATACATTTGGGAGATAGTTTCATTTCTCAAGATAAAATCGAGGAGGCAGCTAAAGCGGTGGGTGTGCACGACTTTATCATGTCTTTGCCGGGTGGCTATGATTATGAAGTAATGGAGCGCGGGGCAACATTGAGTGTGGGCCAGCGGCAATTGATATCATTTGTTCGTGCCATGGTGCATGACCCCAAAATTATTATTTTGGATGAAGCAACTTCTTCGGTCGACTCGGAATCAGAGGTAATGATTCAGCAGGCTATCGCAACCTTAATGAAGGGTAGGACGGCGGTTGTGATTGCCCACCGTTTATCAACTATTCGAAATGCGCATCAAATTTTGGTGATGGATAAAGGGGAAATAAAGGAACGGGGCACGCATGGGGCTTTGTTGAAGAAGGATGGCTTGTATGCTCAATTGTATCATTTACAATTTAGTCGCAATTAATCCGTATATTTGGGGCTTATGAAATTGAAAAATTATTTATTAGTTGGTTTTATTGCTCTACTCGGGTTGAGTTCGTGCGGTAAGTTTGAGAAGTTCCGTAAGAGTGCGAGTTTGCCTATGAAATACAAGGCAGCTGTTGATTATTACAAAAAGAAGGATTTTGATAAGGCGGGTATCTTGTTTGATGAGATTTTACCTTTAATGAAGGGCGATTCTACGCAAGAAATGGCCACCTATTACCAAGCCTATTGTGATTTTAATCTGGGTAATTATACCTTGGCTAATGCTCATTTTAAGAAGTTTTACGAGGTTTTTTCTCGGAGTGAATATGCTGAGGAGGCGATATATATGTCGGCCTACTCCCTTTACAAAGACTCCCCCAATTTCAATTTAGATCAGACGGGAACCTTAACGGCTATCAATGAATTACAGAGTTATCTGAATAATTATCCGGATACGAAGTTCAAGGAAGAATGTTCAAACATGATTAAGGAGCTTCGTCGTAAATTGGAGCGCAAGGCCTACGAGAAAGCTAAATTGTATCACAAAACATCGCCATTTAATATTGCTTCATTGAAATCTTCGGTGATTGAGATTACCAATTTTCAGCGCGATTTCCCGGATTCGGATTACAATGAAGAAATGGCTTATTTAAAGGTTTTGGCTCAATTCGATTTGGCTAATAGTACGATTGAATCGAAACAAAAAGAACGTTTTTCGGATGCATCTAAATTTTATTTGGAGCTTGTCGATAAATATCCGAACAGTTCCTACTTGAAGGATGCGGAGAAAATGTACGAAAAGAGTAACAAAGAAGTGGAACGTATCGCCAAACTGGAGGCAGAGCAAAAAGCCTTACTCGAGAAAGAGAAGTCGAATACGGGTAAATTGACCACGAGTCCTCAGTAGTATATTTCAGAAAATTAACTTACTTTTGCAATCTTAATTTAAAAATCAAAGAGATGTCTAAGATCCAAACCAATCCATCGATCATTACGCGTGATGTAGATAAAATTGCTGCCAAGACAGGTAATACATATGAGTCTATTTCCATTATTGGACAACGTGCTCGTCAGATTTCAAGCAAGATGAAAGAGGAATTATCAGGTAAATTATCTGAGTTTGCTTCTTCAGTAGATAATTTAGAGGAGATTTTCGAAAACCGTGAGCAGATCGAAATTTCTAAGTATTACGAGCGTATGCCAAAGCCAAGTGCAATTGCTATTGATGAATTTTTGGCTGATAAAGTTGATTTCAGATCTCGTACAGAGGGAACAGACGAAAACTAAACTTTTTTCGTTTGATTTCATATGAAATCTCTTCGCATCGTATTATTCGCGATTTTATGTCTCAGTTCTTGGGTGCTAAAAGCCCAAGAACTACAGGCAACCGTCACCATCAATACCGAGCAATTGCAGCTCGATCAGCAGCGAGGTAGCTCGCAAATTTACACCGAACTTCAGCGTACACTTCAAGATTTTTTGTCCAACCGCCGTTGGTCGAATGATAATTTCGCACCCGAAGAAAAAATCAAAGTCAATATCAATTTATTGCTTACTAAAGCAAGCTCCCAAGGAGATTTTGAGGCGAATGCGCGCGTTCAGGTTTTGCGTCCCGTTTTTGGGACTTCCTATGAAACGATCATCCTCAATATGGTCGATAAAAGTTTCAATTTTAAATACCAATTGGGCAATCCGATTACCTATAATGACAATAGTTTCATTGATAATATTAGCTCTTTAATGGCCTATTACGCCTATTTGAGCTTGGCCTATCATTATGATTCGATGGGATTACGGGGTGGAGAACTTTTTGTGCAACGATTAAGTAATCTCACGAATTTAGCACAAAATTCAGGTAGTGGCTGGGGGACTGTCAACGATATTCGCTCTCGATTTGCGATTGCGGAAAACTTGATGAACCAACAGCTTCAAGCGATGCGCGATGTGACTTATAATTACCATCGATTGTACCTAGATACCTTTAAGGATAAACCCGATGAGGCACGTAAAGGTATTTTGGAATTATTAACTCAGATCCGACAAATCAATCAGATTCGTCCAGGGGCTGCTTGTATTCGCGTTTTCTTTGACGCGAAAGGGGATGAGATTTTTGCGATCTTGGATGAGGCTGAGGCGTCTGATCGCCAACAAGCCTTTGCCTACTTAAGTTTGCTTGATCCGATTCGTACGGAGACCTATCGTAAATTAATTCGATAGAATAGTCTTAGGCTTTAATTCAAAAATCATCACCGTTTCCGTTTTATCAGAGACCTTGAATCGGTTATCGATTCGATGGCCTACTATCCAGGCAACGGAACCTTTGCTCAACATCAATAAGGTGGATTTTTTAAGATTCAATGCCACTTTCTTATTGGTTAAAAAATCCGAAATTAATTTCTTGGAATTCATTCCCAAGGGGCAAAACCAGTCGCCTTCCTGTGTTTTACGAATTTCTAATGGAAACGTAAGACTATCCGCATCCAGACAGGCGATGCTAGCGTCCGTGGGAACTTTAAAATCTTCTGTCTTTTCCTCTACATAGATATGCAATTCCTGATTTCCCAAATCGATTAGCTCATCTTCTTCCTGTACGAGTATCGGCTTGTATTCCGATTGATCCTTGGGGCTGATGACCCACTGCTGGCGATCAATATTCAGCGTAAAAAGTGGCGATTCATAAATTTTCCCCACTTTATCATTCGGATGATTGATAATTTGGGTGATTTGATCTCCATTGAATGCAAGACTTTGAAGCCAACGCTGCTGCATGACTTTTTCTTTGGCGCTCGAAGGGTTTAGTTGTACGAACAGATTATTCGCGGTATCATTTGTGATATTTGCCTCCTGCCACATCGCATATTCTTCCTGAATCCATGCCTCGATATCACGAATTCGTTCACTCGTTTGGGCTAAGGTATCCTCGAAAGCGGCATTCATTTCTTGAAACTTGGGAACGATTTCATGACGAATGAAATTGCGCTGGTATTTCGTTGATTCGTTGGAGGAATCTTCCCGCCAAGCCAAATGTTTCTCTACAACAAAATCGAATATTTGTTCTTGATTGGCAAATAACATGGGACGAATCAGATGTCCATTCTTCAAGGGAATTCCATGGAATCCCGCTAATCCGCTTCCTCGTGTCATATTAATCAAGACCGTTTCGGCACTATCCATTTGATGGTGTGCGGTAGCGATATACTGATAGTCGAATTCCTGTCGAATCTCTTCGAACCAATTGTAACGTAGTAAACGTGCCGCCATTTGCGTAGAAATTTTCTCTTTTTCCGCAAAGGCTTTCGTATCAAATACGATGCTGTGGTAGGGAGCTTTTAATGTTTTGGCTAGTTTTTTGACGAATACTTCATCCGCCAAAGATTCCTCTCCGCGCAAACTGAAATTGACATGAGCTATCCCAAAGTTGAATTTGGCCAAGGAGAAAAGTTTTGCCAAAACCACCGAGTCTATACCCCCGCTTACCGCGATGAGGATTTTGTCTTCCGCTTGAAATAAATTCTCTTTTTGGACAAATTGGATGAAATCTTCCAGCATAAAATTGGTAAATTGCGCGTTCAATTGAAGATGCGAAATTAACGATTCGCAATGAACATGCGGCAAAAATACGGATTATTCCTTTTTTTCTTTTTCCTGCTTCCCAGCTGTTTGCTCGCGCAAAGCCAGTTGGAGGTCATCCGTGCCGATAGCCT
>JBDKFF010000173.1:0-2575 GCA_039798865.1 Bacteroidota bacterium | reverse complement strand
ATCGACCTCATCGGCGGACCGTTCTTGGAATGCAATGAGGCGAATATGAAGGCGTTTAGGCCGAAAGGGAATTGATATTCTGTAGAGACGCGATACCTCGCGTCTATCTACATTTACCATTTAAAATCAAATTAATTAAACAACCCTTTCGTAATTTCAAGAATAAAGCTTCTTTTTATTCTAACTAAATCACCAGTAGCTTTGTAGTACAAATTCATTGATGATTCATTAAAATCACAAATAAAATTATCATCAACATCTTTTACTATGTGTTTATCCCCATTAAGATCATTTTTATAGTTAAACCTTGCCGAGAATTTTCCATCACTAAAAATCATTTCTCCATCAATAATATTTTTAAGATACTTCACATTGACAAGTTTTTGTGTTTCTTTTTTTGAAAACAAAGCCTTATCCATATCCACCGGAATTGAGTCTAATTCGATTTCCTCTTTTATTTCATCAAACTTAGCAAGGTTCAAATACGTTTTTAATATTTTACCCCAAGACTCCTTGTTCAGCTCAACTACATTTATTCTGTCAAATGCAACTCCATAATCATTTAACCAACCAGGGCTTAGAATATTCAATAATATAACTGGCTCATTCCCTTTTTCTTTATAGCGAAAAACTACAATCCTAACATAACTAAGGTCAGATTTTGTTGCTGCCTCCCATTTAATTAAACTTAAATCAAATTCCGTATTTGTTTTAAACTTCTTATTTGCAAACACCCACTCCGACATACCTCTTTCTAATCCCTCCTTAACACTTTCAACTGAAGACGCGATTCCTACTCCAGCAATTAATGCAGCTCCACCTACAATTGCAGCATTAGATAATGCTTGATTTTGAGCTTTTACATTTTTAAATGGTATTAGACACACAAACATTAAAATCAGACACTTCTTCATACTTATTAATTAATATAAAACCTCTAAATCTAATAACTTTTCATAAAGTTCCCTCGCCACCGCTCCTCGCACACCATCACCTATCACTTTCCCATCAATCGACAAAATCGGAACCACCCGTTTCGTACTTCCGGTCGTGAAAACTTCATCGGCCGACAAAAATTCCTCCAACGAACAGGGCTTCACATGAACCTTGTAATGCTTATGTGCTATCTCGAGGATTTTCATTCGTGTAATCCCCTCTAAAATGTGCGCATCCGGCGTGAATATTTCGCCATTTTTGACGTAGAATAAATTACTTCGGGTCGACTCTGAAACACCATGACGGGCAGTATAATAAATCAAATCATCCGCCCCGGCAGCCTTCATTTCAGGCAAATGCCGAATGCCAAAAGCATAGTTCAAAGACTTGATATCGGCCATTTCTCGCACATATTCCTTGCTCAATAAACGCATTCCCTTCTCAGGATCCGCGAACTGAAATACCCCCGGCAAAATCCATAAATTAGGTTCAGCCGGCGCATAACCATTTGGACTCTCACCACCAGTCAATACCATTTTTACACCCAGGCAAGCGTCCTCCGACAGACCTGCAAGCTCATGTATGCATGCCGCCAATTGATCCGTTGAATAAGGAATCTCGATGCCAATTTTGGCTGCCGAACGCTCAAAACGCGCTAAATGGTCCATCAAGAAAATGGGCTTCCCATCCATGATGCGAAAAAAATCAAAGATGCCATAGCCCCGTAAAAAGCCAACATCCTTGATCGAAACATGTACTTCATTCGCAGGCTTCCAAGCCCCATTAAACCAAATTGGGTAATCCATTTGCTTGTAATTTTTGAAATAGCGTAATCACTTCTTTGGCCTCCGCCACGTCATGAACACGCAAAATTTGAGCACCTTGCTGTAAGGCAACCATATGCAAAGCCGAAGTCCCATTCAAGGACTCTGCCGCTGTAACTCCTAACGTCTTATAGATCATCGACTTACGAGATACCCCAATCAAAATCGGCGCTCCGAGGGTTTTAAAGCTAGCTAAATGAGCCAATAACGCATAATTGTGGTCAATGGATTTGGAGAATCCCAAACCGGGATCCACAATCACATCCTTGGCTCCTAGGGACCGAAGCGTATGGAGTTTAGTCGCGATATCCGACCAAACATCAGCCACTACATCCTGGTAATCCGGCACCTCATGAACTTGATTGAAGGCTCCCCGACTATGCGATAAAATATATGGAACTTGATTTTGGGCCACCCATTCGAAAATTCCGGCATCCATTTGACCCGAACCGATGTCATTAAACAAATCCGCACCTGCGGCTATGGCCGCTTGGGCGACCGACAAACGATAAGTATCGATGGAGATAACTAGATCAGGAAATTGCTTTCGAATTAACTGGATCAATGGCACCACACGTTCAATCTCTTCATCAGGCGTCACCGGAGCTGCTCCCGGACGAGTGGAATGCCCACCCATATCGATGATTTTCGCACCCAATGCAACCATTCCGGCGACACGCTCTAAGCAAACAGTGGGATCCATCACCCGACTACCTTCGAAAAAAGAATCAGGTGTCGCGTTTAAAATTCCCATGATCAAAGGCTCGTCCAGACGCAGGATTCGGCCTTGAACTCGAATTGTTTGAAAAGATGGA
>JBDKFF010000172.1:0-4429 GCA_039798865.1 Bacteroidota bacterium | reverse complement strand
ATGGATAAGGCCGGAATAAAAAACAGAAAGAACCAAGGACTTAAATCGAAGAATACACGCATTTCGGCAAACCCATAGTCGAGAATGTTCCCCTCCATCCACCAAAGGTAAATCCCCATTAAGATATAAAAGGCCGTCATGATGCCCAATCCTAAAAAGGAACTCAGAAAACTACTTAACTCTTTGCGAATGATTGCGAACATGTTAATCGAACATCGGTTTTTCCCGCTTCATGATTCCTGAAACGACAAGACCCAAAATAAACATGAAGAAAAGAGTTACAATAACAATCGTAACAAATTGAATACCTGGCCCTAACATCATTTTTGTTAGCTTTTCAGCATCTTCAATCTGACTCGAAGTCAAACCTTGCTCTTCCATTCGTTCACGTGTCAGATCCATTTGTTTTTGAATCATCGAATTATCGATAAAATTGATGTAGATGTAATTAAAACCACCTGCAACAATTCCCCAAATTCCGCCCAATAGGGTCGCACTACCTAAACCTTCTCCATAGCTTAAAAAACCTTCCTGGTAATCGCGGACCTCTTTCAAAGCTAGAAAAAGTATACTAACATTTAATACGAAGGTAAAGAGGAAGGATACCCATCCCAATGTTTCTGAAAAATCCTCTGCCAATCCAGTATATTGAGTAATGACAGAAAATAAAAAGCTTACCAAGCCACCAATAATGGCCCATTTTACAAGAATAAGACTTTTAGATGATGATGAAGTTGAGTCCATATGTTTATTGTTTGTAATACAACGAAATTAACAAATTTGGTAAAAAAGCGAGCGCAATCTTTTGCGAAAACTCATCTCTGGAAATACTGAATGCATCAATCCCCTGAATACCCTGCATCAATTGAAAATAATACTCCTTCCCTTCTTGCTTGATGATGACATCCTTGTATTGCCCCAACTCATGCACACTCAATCGAATGTAATCCTGCAAAACCATTAAACCCGATTCGCTTTGGTAGAAATAATACAACACCAAAGCACCAATCAATGCGGTGATAAACACGAAAATATACTGATACAAGAATAACTTCAGAAAATGAACCGACGCCCCACGGTTTGTACCCACCCACGTTTTGGCGAGATACACCTGAGCCAAGAGAACAATGACAAACGATGGCGCCTTTTTCCCGGCGAGGGGTATGATATCATTGACCGTCAATACATAACAATACAAGGCCATTAATACCACACATACTAAACTAACTACCACAATACGTGGCCACTGTCCCAATAGCTCCTTCATCTTAACGCTGGTAAACGATTTGATCTCCTTTAATTACGCTAACAATCTCCGTTTCAAAAGTCTCTCCCAAGAAACAGGAATTCTTTGACTTGCTCACAATATCCTTTTCCTGATAGACAGCTGAAAGACCACGTTGGTAAACGATCCCTTGCACCCTGGAACCTTCCGACAACCTTGGTAATTCAACGCCCAACAAGCCCGCTGGCTTATGCGTTAAATAATCCATCGCATTCTTCAATCCATGCTTTTCGGCAGCTCCCACAAATGCGACCAACAAAGTCTCTAATCCAATCGTGCCAAAATCCGCATGATCAAACTCCAAAGCTTTTGCCTCAAATTCAATCGGATGGTGATCCGACACAACCGCATCAATAGCTCCTGTTTTCAAACCTTCCCAAAGTGCTGCTAAATCAGATTCTGATCTAAATGGAGGGAAAACCTTCTTATTCGTATCAAAATCCGCCACCGCATCTTCCGTATAAATTAACTGATGAACAGCCACATCCGCGGAAACGGGTAAGCCTTCCTGCTTCGCTGCTTGAATCAAGCTAACCGACTCCGCAGTTGACAAACACGCAAAATGTAATCTAAATTGAGCACTCGCCAAACCAAAGGTATTGGAACGAACATAGCGTAAAAGATCCAAGTCACGTTTAATACTCATGCTCTCCGACAAGACCGGTATTCCTTTTAAACCCAATAAGGTGCTTTGAAGGCCTTCGTGAATTTGTCCATAAAGCGATAGGGCTTCGGTATCTGGCCGACTAACAATCGTCACCGGCAAAGTCTGCAAATACTGTAAACTTTTAGCCATCAAATCTACGGTCTGTAAAGAACCCGCTCCATGACCAAACCAATTCGCACCAGCACGATGTAGATCCAATAAATCGGTAAAGTTCTCTCCTTTGTTATCAATACTCAAGGGAGCCATGGCATGGAAAGATACATCACACGATTTATCCTGAATAGACGCAATCGCATCAGCTTGTTGGGGCACCGGTGTTCCCGTAGGCAATAACAACAAATCCAACACGCCACCCTTCTTCGCTGCTTGACTCAAACTCGTCCAATCCTCTCGGTGCTCGCCGCCCGGTAAGGTGTTGTGAACGCGTAGGTCAACCAGGCTTGGAGACCAAGATAAATCTTTACCTTCAATAAGCACGTCGGCATCTGATTGAATAGACGACGCTATTTTAGTCCAATGACCGTTTTCAGCCAATAAATCTACGGTCTTCCCAAAATGAGCCGAACGTGAATCCTGTACCTTAACTGATTTAATTAAAATCCGCATGTTTCTTTTAATCTAAAAAAAAACCCTGAAATCAGGGTTTTAAAAATCAATGTCCAACAAATGCTTGATAGGTCGCCACATCCATCAATTGATCAATGTCGCCTAAATCGCTTGGTTTCATTTTAACTACCCAACCCTCTCCGTATGGATCTGAATTCACTAATTCAGGGCTGTTGTTTAAGTTGCTATTAAATTCTAGAATCTCTCCAGCTACGGGTAAGAACAAATCAGATACGGTCTTAACGGCTTCCACAGTACCGAAAACGGCATCTTGTGCGACTGTTTTACCAACTGATTCCACCTCCACGAAAATGATATCTCCTAATTCACCTTGAGCAAAGTCGGTAATACCGACAATCGCTACATCACCCTCAACTTTAATCCACTCATGTTCTTTCGTGTACTTTAATTCAGCTGGAAAATTCATATGTTCGTATTTTTTTGCTTGCAAAGGTCACGAAATTCGGGCTTGATTGCAAAATTTTTTTCGTAATTATTCTAGACTATATCGGATTTGGAAACCTCCCGCCACCGTTGACCGGTAGAAGGAATTGGAAACCAATGGGTTATTCATCATTTTATCGAAATAGGCGGTCACAGACAACTTATCGCTCACGGAATAGGTCAACTGAGGGCGGAATTGGAAATTGACGAAACCTTGCGTAACAACGGTCTCCGCATCTAACTTTCGTTGCAAGGTACGCGTATCACGAATCGTTAAATTCATGTTGAAACGTAAGTCATTCGGCAAACGAACCGCTCTGCCGTTAATCTTAAATGGAATTAACATATTCGCTTTGGTAAAGCCTACCGCAAAAGTCAAATCCTTGTTGGCCACTTCCGCCACCTGTGAATTGGCCAAGTTTAATCCCACACTTCGATCTTGATTGTACTCAAAACGTAATGAAATCCGACTTTTCGTAATTGCATTCACGCCGACCAAAGGCGAGAAACGCTCCGTAAAGGAAATCGTACTCATGACGTAAACAGGAATTAAGGTTTTCGTGTCTGGATCAAAACGAGAAGATAAGGGGTACAATAAGCTATTCAAAGTCAAATTCTGAAAGTCATTCGCTAATTGACCATACTCTAAAGACGAAACAAAATTACCTACACTATAGGTACTCGAGTACATGTGGGTAATCGTGAAAGAGCTAAATTTCTTCGTGATACCTGGGAACAGATTCAAGCCATTGTAATCCACTTTCCAATTTGGCAAAGGGATATTATAGAAAGGTGAAAATTTCACTTCATTGGCTGATACGCCCGAATAAGCCGCAAAGAACGCAGGAATCAACACATCCTGTGAATTACGATTATACAATCCCTCCGCTACCTTTGTGCGGTTTAAGCGCATCATCAATACCTCGCGATTCGACCGGAATTGCTCAAACACTTGAGTCGGATCCTTAAATGCCGTCATGAAAGACAAGAATGACATCGAATAATTACCTGAACGAACTGGGCTTTGGCTCTTAAATGGACCTCCGGGTTCGGCAGGCCGGAAAAACTCCTGGTAATTATCCCCTTTGTTGTAATTACCATCAACCTGAATGCGTAAATCCTTCGTGGGTTCCAACTGCGTTGAATAGGTCAAACGCTGCTGGCGCAATTGGGTAAACGGAATATTCTGAACCGTACTCTTCGATAGCCAACCATTCTCAGCAGCGGTAAATCGAATCTGATCACTCTGACCGCCAGAGACAAAATCCAAGCCTGGAGCTCCCCAATTGCCATTCATTCCCAAACGTCCCGGTGAAGGGTTAAATCCTGGCAATGTCGTCGATTCATTCATCGAATAATTCACTTGAATACCACGAAGGGTTAGTAATAATCGAGCGACCGACTTCAAGGCATTCTTTGGCGGAATG
>JBDKFF010000171.1:0-4208 GCA_039798865.1 Bacteroidota bacterium | reverse complement strand
CCAGCTAATACCAAAAAGATGGCTTTCCAGCCCGTAAGGGTCAATAATAAACTTCCCAACGAAGGGGCTAAAATCGGTGAAACGCCTAAAATCAAGATCATCGTTGACATTACTTTTGGTCGATCCTTTTCCTCAAAAGTTTCCCGAATCACGGCGTTTGGCGCCACCATTCCCACACTACCTCCTAATGCTTGAAATAAACGAAACACGACCAATGCCTCCACGGAAGTAGAAAAGGCGCAGGCAATCGAGCTCAATACATAAAGCGACAATCCAACGTACAATACATTTTTCCGTCCGAAGTGATCTAATAAGGGTCCGCTGATTAATTGTCCTAGGCAGATTCCAAAAAAGAAACTGGATAAGGTATAGCCCAGTTCTTCTTGGGAACATTGTAAAGCCGCAGCGATATTCTTGAAAGCGGGTAAATACATGTCGATCGACAAAGGTCCAATCGCAGATAATACACCGAGGACTAAAATGATTTTAGTCCGATTAAATTGTTGAGTCATTTAGAGCAGGTTAACAGTTTACAAAACTACCACCATTTCCCGGGGATTAAAAATACGCTTCCGTATTCAGGGATAAACCTAAACTTATCTCGAAATTTTTCAATTTCGTCTCTAAATAGTTGTAAATCAGGATATTCATTTGTTCTTTCATTCTGTTATTGCAATAACCTATTTAAACCTATGAAACGTATCTTTTCTTTGAGCCTTCTTGGGCTTGCGGTGTTGTTGGCCTTTGTTGCCGCCAAACCCCATTTACCCCATTCTTTTTTTCCTTTAGACTCGCTTAAATTACCTGCCGGAGTCGATCCCAATGACGAAAACTGGAAGGGTATCGACCTAGCACCGAAAGACCCAGTGCAACCCCTGACCGTCGAGGAAGAAGCCAAGCGTTTTCAATTGCCTCCGGGCTATAAAATTCAACCCGTTTTAACGGAACCGGCCATCGAACAACCTGCCGAAATCGTCTTCGACGGCAATGGTCGGATGTATGTGCTCGAGTTGCGATCGTATATGTTGGACGCCGACTCGAAAAACGAACTCGAACCCATCAGCCGCATCTCGCGCTGGGAGGATAAAAATAACGATGGGGTGTATGAGACGGGGACGACCTTTGTCGACAAGTTGATCTTCCCCCGTTTCGTTTTGCCTTATGGAAAAGACGCGGTTTTGACCATGGAATCGGATGCGGATAACATCTACAAATACACAGATACCAACGGCGATGGCAAGGCCGATAAAAAGGAATTGTTCACGACCAAATATGGCCGATCGGGGAATGTGGAGCACCAACAAGCCTTCTTGTTTTACGGGATGGACAACTGGCTTTACAGTACGGTGAACGCCTTCCGTATACGTGAAACGCCGAATGGAATTATCCGTGAAAAGACTGGCGCGAACCGGGCACAATGGGGAATCACACAAGATGACAATGGTAAATTATGGTTCCAAGGTGGGGCCTCTGGTGTGCCATCCTATTTTCAGTTCCCAATTCAATACGGGAATTTTGAGGTACCGAATGAATTAGCCAAAGGCTTCGAGGTGCCTTGGGGTGCGGCGGTGAAAGTTGCTGATATGCAAGGTGGCATGGATGAAATCCGTCAGCCGGATGGTTCGCTAAATCGCGTGACCGGCTCCGCCGGAAATGATATTTACCGGGGCGATCGTTTGCCTGCTTCGTTGCGGGGCCAACTCTTTTATGGGGAACCCGTGGCACGTATCGTTCGACAAATCAACCCTGAAGTGAAGGAAGGTTTGACGACCTTACACAATGTTTTCCAAGAGCAAAAATCTGAATTCTTAAAATCGACCGACCCGCTTTTTAGACCGGTGGACATGGCGACTGCACCGGATGGATCGATGTACATTGTGGATATGTACCACGGCATCATCCAAGAAGGCCAATGGACTCCGAAAGGCTCTTACTTGCGTACGAAAATCGATCAATACCGCTTGGATAAAGTGGTGGGTCTCGGACGTATTTGGCGAATTACCTACGATGGCATGGAACGGGATAAGAAGCAAGCGAGGATGTATGAGGAGAAATCTGCGACACTCGTAGCTTACTTGAATCATCCGAATGGCTGGTGGCAGGATATGGCCCAACAAGTTTTGGTGTTGCGGAAAGATAAATCCGTGGTTCCGGCTTTGACGCAGATGGCCTTGAAAGGCTCCACCGTGAATGGACGCATTCATGCGCTTTGGACCTTGGAAGGTTTGGGTGCTTTGAAGGCACAAACGGTTCAAAGTTTATTGGCCGACGCAAACCCGCGTTTGCGCATTCAGGCCTTGAAGGCATCTGAGACCTTGTACAAAGCGGGGGATAAATCTTTCGCGGCAAGCTACCAGAAAGCGATGGTGGACGCCGACCCCGAGGTAGCTATGCAGGCCATTTTCTCGGCTAAATTTTTAAGAATGCCAGATTTGGAAACGCATGTAAAAGCGAGTTTGCTGAAGCATCCTAGTGGTGGAGTGAAACTTGTGGGTGAGCAAACCATTACACCACCGAAACCGAGAACGAATGGACCGTTTAATGCGACGGAATTGAGCAAGGATCAAAAGGAAATCTTGGCGCGTGGCGAACTTGTTTTTGCCGAGTTGTGCTCGCAATGTCATGGGAATGATGGCATGGGGAAATCGATGGGCAATAATAAATTACTAGCACCTGCATTGGCAGGAAGTTTCCGCATTCAATCGCATCCGGAATATGCTGTGCGTGTTTTGTTGCATGGCTTAGATGGAACGGTTGATGGGAAGAATTATGCCGGTGGGATGATGCAACCGATGAAGGAGCAATCCGATCAATGGATTTCAGATGTGGTGTCGTATATCCGCAATGGTTTGTCGAATGATGCGTCTTTCGTGACGCCTCAGCAAGTTGCGGCGATTCGCGCGAAGACCGCGAAGCAAGCTGGGATGTATAAATTCGATGCCTTAATGAAAGTGGTTCCGCAGGAATTTCCAGCGGATGCGGCATGGAAATTTAGTGCAAGTAATACGGTCTCGACGCGTGTCGGCGGAAACGCATCCCCACGCAGCGCGACGAATTACGAGGGCTGGTCGACCGGCATCACGCAGGCAAAAGACATGTGGTATCAAATTGAATTCCCTCAATTAATCAATCTTTCTGAATTCCACTTTACCTCGAATACTAACTTCAAGCGTCCGGCGAAACCGACGCCCGGAGTGGCGCCAACCGTGATTGCGACGTACCCTCGTTTGCTACACATGGAGACCTCGGAAGATGGGGCGAATTGGAAAACGCATGTCGCGAATTGGAAAGGGAAAGAAGGCGACAATGTCATTAGTTTTGATCAGGTGAAAACGAAGTTTGTTCGTTTGAAGTTGGCCGAAGGAATTAATAAAGAGGCGGACGATATCCCGTGGTCGATGCGCCAGTTAAAAATTTACGGATTAAAATAAAACCTATATCGATGAAATCAAATCGCAGAAATTTTATCCAGTCTTTGGGACTGGGGGCCGCTTCGCTAAGCGTAGGAAAACAACTATCGACGAGCGCCACTGCCGCGAGTTCGGATGATCAAGTCCTTTTTGTGGGGGATGAGATCGCCGTAGCCAACACCGAATACGGCAAGGTACGCGGATTCATCTTACGTGGTATCAACCAGTTTTTGGGGATTCCTTATGGAGCGGATACGAGCGGAAAGAATCGCTTTATGCCCCCTCAAAAACCCGCGGCTTGGTCCGAAGTCAAACCCTGTGTTTGGTGGGGAAATACGGCTCCGCAAATCATGGAGAAGCGCTATGCGAATGCCTATGCTTCCTTTGTGGATCATTGGAATTACGACGATGTCTCGGAGGATTGTTTGCGTTTGAATGTTTGGACGCCGGCGATTGATTCGAAGAAAAGACCTGTGATTGTATGGTTGCACGGTGGTGGCTTCACGAATGGAAATGCGATTGAACAGGATGGTTATCATGGGGAGAACATTTCGCGTTTGGGGGATGTGGTTTTCGTCTCGATTAATCACCGTCTGGGACCTTTCGGTTATTCACATTTGAAAGCAGCTGGAGGACATCCGCATTCAGGGAATGTCGGCAACTTGGATATGGTCGCTGCATTGGAATGGGTGAAAAATAACATCGCGAATTTTGGTGGCGATGCGGCTAATGTGACGATCATCGGCCAGTCGGGCGGAGGCGCGAAAGTTACCACGCTGATGAACATGCCGGCTGCCA
>JBDKFF010000170.1:0-3881 GCA_039798865.1 Bacteroidota bacterium | reverse complement strand
CTTAATTGCCGGATTTAGTTTGTTGGTAGGTGGATTCGGAATCGCCAACATCATGTTTGTCTCGGTAAAGGAACGCACGAATATCATTGGTATTCAAAAGTCCTTGGGGGCGAAGAATTATTTCATCCTCTTTCAGTTTTTATTTGAGGCGGTATTCTTGAGCTTGATCGGAGGCTTGGTCGGAATTGGACTCGTCGTACTGATTACCTTGATTCCACAGGATGCTTTACCTTTATCACTAACGGCAGGGAATGTACTTACAGGTTTATTTATCTCGAGTTTCATTGGGGTTTTATCGGGTATTATCCCAGCTTGGGTAGCCGCCAAAATGGACCCGGTAATTGCGATACGATCGAAATAAAGAAAAATAAAAAAGGCCACCCAATCGGATGGCCTTTTTTGATTAGCGCATTTACCTAGATAGATAAAGTAGCTAAAACGGAATTCATGTTACGAACTGCATCCGCTGATTTATTGAAAGCAGCTTGCTCGTCCTCTGTTAATTGATAGTCGACGATTTTCTCCCAACCGTTTTTGCCTAATACCACTGGAACACCTAAGCAGATGTCTGATTGGCCGTATTCGCCATCAAGCGATACGCAGCAAGACATGATTTTCTTCTCATCACGAACAATTGCTTCAACCAACGCAGCTCCGGCAGCACCTGGAGCATACCAAGCAGAAGTTCCCAATAAGCCAGTTAGTGTAGCACCACCTACCATGGTATCAGCTGCCACTTTGTCTAATGTTTCTGCGTCCAAGAATTGGCTAACAGGAACACCGTTGTAAGTTGCTAAACGCTTCAAAGGAATCATGGTTGTATCTCCGTGACCACCAATCACCGTTCCGTGGATGTCATTGATAGATACATCCATAGCTTTGGCTAAATAGCACTTGAAACGAGCTGAATCCAAGGTACCACCCATACCGATGATGCGGTGCTTATCTAATCCAGCAACGGATTTCGCTAAATAAGTCATTGTGTCCATAGGATTTGAGATGATCACAATGATTGGGTTTTTTGAGAATTTCAAGATGTTTTCTACAACGCTCTTTACGATACCCGCGTTCACACCGATTAATTCTTCACGCGTCATACCGGGTTTACGAGGTAAACCTGAAGTAATAACCACGACATCAGAATTGGCCGTTTTAGAATAGTCGTTGGTCGAGCCAACCAACTTCGTATCAAAACCTAACAAAGAGGCCGTTTGAAACATATCAAGGGTTTTACCTTCGGCAATACCTTCTTTGATATCTAATAACACTAATTCATCAGCTAATTCTTTTCTAGCGATGTTGTCAGCACAAGTTGCACCTACGGCACCTGCTCCTACTACGGTGATTTTCATTGTTTTTATTTTTAGGAATGATTATACTAAAATCGTCGCAAAAATAAGACATAATCGCCAATAATGGAATCTATTTTTAAAATCAATAGGAATCAGGATAGACTCGTTTCGATATTAGTATCATTTTTGTATATTTAAGGATTAAATGGAGGAAATGGAAACTCAAACAAGCTTTATTGATCGAATTGTATCATCTAATTATTTTAAGAAAGCGATGGAAAAGGCGGAAGCCGTTTTCGCGAATGATAAATTAGGAATGTTAGGTTTGCTTCAAAAGTCTTTGATTAAGGTGCAAGAATTGGCGGCCACGAGTAATATATCTGTGGTGCGATTATTAAATCATTACATTGTCCTTTTCAGCGAATTGATTAAGGCATATGTCGCTGGTACATACAAGAAATTACCGGCAATAACGTTAGTTAAAATTGTAGCGGTATTAATTTATTTTATTTCCCCATTTGATTTCATTCCTGATGTGCTGCCATTGGTTGGTTTTACGGATGATCTAGCCGTTGTTTTGTGGGTAGGTAAATCCATTAAAAATGAATTGGATGAATTTGAAAAACATGTGAATGTTTAACGCCTGAAGAAGGATTATTAAGGACTATTGAATATATTTACAAAATTAAAAAATTGAATACTATGAATATCTCAAGCATATTATTGTTTCTAAATGGTTTAGGCGGTGGCGAGTTGTTGTTGATCGGCCTAGCAATCTTGTTATTCTTTGGTGGTAAGAAATTACCTGAATTGATGCGCGGTCTTGGAAAGGGTATCCGTGAGTTCCAAGATGCTAAGAATGAAGTAAAAGATCAGATTAATAAAGAATTAGACGAAACGAAGAAATAGACTTCTCGTTTTTGTTTTCAATGCATAGTTGGCCTGCGCCAACTATGCTTTTGTGTTTAAAAAGAATCCCCTTTTTTAATGAATTTAGTTCCTGTTGCCTACTCGGAAATACGTCGAGATTTAATGGCCGGCAAGCGTACCTGTGTGGAGATTGTGCAAGGTCATTTGGACCGAATTTCGGAATATAATGCTCAATTAAATACTTTCTTAACTGTTTACGAGGCAGAAGCTCTCGAGCGCGCGCGCGAGGTGGATGAGCGAATTAAAGATGGAAATGCGGGTATTTTGGCAGGACTTGTCGTGGGGATTAAAGACTTGCTTTGTTATGCTGGTCATCCGAGCCAGGCGGGTAGTCAAATATTGGATGGTTTTCAATCGACCTTCTCGGCTACGGCTGTTCAGCGACTGCTAGATGCTGATGCGATAATTATCGGTCGGCAGAATTGTGATGAATTCGGTATGGGCTCGACCAATGAAAACTCTGCATTTGGTCCCGTGTTAAATTTTGCAAATACGGCATATGTCGCTGGCGGTAGTTCAGGAGGTTCTGCGGTGGCCGTTCAAGCGGGTATGTGTCAGGTATCGCTAGGAACAGATACGGGTGGTTCGATTCGTATGCCGGCTGCATTTTGTGGGATATCGGGTTTGAAGCCTACTTATGGACGTGTTTCGCGCTGGGGTCTTATTGCTTACGCGTCTTCTTTTGACAGCATTGGCCCAATGGCGCATCATGTGGAAGATTTAGCTTTGGTTTTGAAGGTCATCGAAGGAAAAGATGGGTATGACAGTACGGTCGTTGATGAAATAGCTTCCAGTAATCAACCTAAAAAACGGGTAGCCTACATCAAAGAAATTGTAGAACACCCTAGTCTTCAAAAAGAAATTCGAGAGGCCTTTTTTGCGAAAGTAGATAAATTGAAGTCGATGGGCTACGAAGTTATTTCGGTAGAATTTCCTTACATCGAACAATTATTGCCCACTTATTACGTATTAACTACGGCTGAAGCGAGTTCGAATTTAGCACGTTTTGATGGAGTTAAATATGGCCATCGGACGGATGGGGCTTCCGATTTGATGGAGATGTACAAGAAAACACGGGATGAAGCTTTTGGGGAGGAAGTAAAACGTCGAATCATGCTCGGGACTTTTGTTTTGAGTGCCGACTACTACGATGCTTATTATACGAAGGCACAGCAGGTTCGTCGATTGATTCAGGAAAAAACCTTGGATATTTTAGCTGAGAGTGATTTTATCATTTCGCCGACGACCTCATCGACGGCCTATAAACTAGGTGAGAAGACAGTTGATCCCTTGCAGATGTACTTGGGCGATTTATTTACTGTTCAAGCCAATATTACGGGTTTGCCGGCGGTATCGGTTCCGATGGGAGCGGACGCTGTGGGTCTTCCCATCGGTTTTCAAGTGACAGGTCGTCCATTTGGTGAACAGGGAATTTTGGATTTTGCAAAATTAATTAACGAATGAAATTTAGGTTCTTGATTTTATGGGTCTTATGCTTTTTTTGCCTTCCGGTTTGGGGGCAAATTACGGCTAGTACTCCACCGGTTCAAGCACCTGTTTCTGCCAATAAATACCTTCCGCAGGAAGATCTTGAGTTATTGAAGGAATTGTCCATGGGTGAGCAAGGGATGCCAACTGCGTTGATGATTGATCCTGCGT
>JBDKFF010000169.1:0-2784 GCA_039798865.1 Bacteroidota bacterium | reverse complement strand
TATCCCCTTGTAGGTGCGGTAACACATTATAGCGATCCCGCTCCAAACAAAAAGCAATATCTTTTTCAATTCCCAATCCCAATAGACGATTCACATGGGACGATTTTTTCACAGCCGTAATCAAATCACTTGATGCCACATGGTATTGTTTCCATGCCATCAACGCTGCATCATCCGCCACGGTATATTGGCCTACCAATTCATCAATTAAGGCCCCCGCAAACAAGGTATCCTCCAAGTTCGGTTTTCCTTTCCATCCCGCACAAACCACCAAGGCATCTCCTGACCAGGCTTTCAAGGCCCCAACGACCGAGGAAATATTCAAAAATGCGCCTACATAAACACGATCCGCGCTGACCGAGCGGCGAAGCGCGACCGTCCCATTCGTGGTAGTCACACATATTTTGGCTCCTTTGACGCGATCAACCTGATACGAAAAGGGCGAATTGTCAAAATCAAAACCCTCCGGCGTAATTCCGTTACGCTCCGCCGAAATCAAATAGCCCTGATCGCGATGTGAAGCACATAGGTCAACATCCTCCACAGGAATAATCTCGACAGCACCATGCGCAAAAGCAGTCACCATACAAGACGTAGCCCGAAAAACATCCACGACGACAACGGCCTTGCCCGCCAACTCATAGAGGTGGATTAAATCCGGCGATAAACAAACATCGATCTTTTGCATTTATACAAAGGGCATTTTTACAATTTCAGCCTTCAAAGCCTTCTCCCGAATCGAAATAAATATCTCCGATTCCACATGTTTCGTGGACACATAACCCATCCCAATTCCCTTGGACAAGGTGGGCGATTGGGTTCCCGATGTTACTTCACCAATCACCTCGCCCGCCGCATTCAAAATCGGGTAATGTTGGCGAGGAATCCCGCGATCAATCATCTCAAAACCTACTAATTTCTTCGAAGGTCCCGCCGCTTTAATCGCCGCATGGTGATCTTTCATGATAAAATCTTTGTTGAAGGACGTAATCCAACCCAAACCTGCTTCTATCGGCGAGGTTGTGTCATCGATATCGTGTCCATACAAGCAATAACCCTTCTCCGTACGAAGCGTATCGCGGGCACCTAAACCTATGGGTTGAATACCCTCCGGTTCACCGGCCGCGAAAATCGCATTCCACATCGCCAAGGCATTTTCATTCTTCACGTAAATCTCAAATCCACCGGCACCCGTATATCCCGTATTCGAAATAATGATATCCTCAAATCCAGCCATCGAGCCAATTTTGAAGGTATAATAAGGCATGGCCGATAAATCCACCGAAGTCAATCGCTGTAAAACACCCGTCGCCTTAGGACCTTGAACGGCGAATAAGGAATATTCCGAACTCGCATTGGTCATCTCAACCCCAAAGGTATTGTGCGAGGAAATCCAATTCCAATCCTTTTCGATGTTGGACGCATTCACGACCAATAAATATTCATTATCGCGAATCTTGTAAACCAATAAATCATCCACAATACCACCCTCGGCATTAGGCAAACAAGAATATTGCACCTTGCCATCCACCAATTTCGACGCATCATTCGATGTCACGTATTGAATTAAATCCAAGGCCTTCTCCCCTTTCAAGAAGAATTCGCCCATGTGACTCACATCAAAAACCCCCACCGAATTACGCACGCAATTGTGCTCCTCAATCAAATTCGTATACAACACGGGCATGTTATAACCAGCAAAAGGAACCATTTTGGCGCCCAATGCAACGTGCGTATCATTCAAATGTACTTGCAATAATTCTTCCATTATTCTCGGTATAAAACTTGTAAAAGGGTTTGGCCCACGACTTTCAACGTGGATTTATCGATGATCGATAAATTATCTTGATGCGTATGGTGGTAAGATCCGAAATCAAATCCGCCATTCACCGGACGTATGTCTATGATATCAATCATTTGAATTTTAGCGATCTCATTCACCGCCGTATGGTCATCCGAAATACCAAATGCTTCCATGTCCACAAATTGGGATCCATAACCCAAATCAGCCGCCGTAGCCCAAATCGAGCGAACTAAGCCGGGTGCATATTGCATCGAGGAGCCCTCATGTGGGAAAACCGCGCCTTTGGCACCCACCATGTCCAATAAAATTCCATAATACGGTCGGTAATTTTCTGGCATTAAATGCGCCGCCCAATACTGTGAACCAAGGGCCCAACTCAAAGGATTTCCGGCAGCCATGTCATGCGGCTCTCCATGATCTTCCAAGTCAAAGAACACAAAATCCACCCCAATGGCAGGTTTATCTTTCGTTTGCGACAGAACGCGCGCTAATTCAATCATTACACCAACACCCGATGCCCCATCATTGGCGGCATCTATTGGTTCATCCTTACGTACCGAATCTTTATCCGCAATCGAACGTGAATCCCAGTGCGCCGCAATTAAGATACGTTTTGTCGCCGCAGGATTAAAAGATGCGATGATATTGGTTCCATTCAATTTCTTCCCATCATACCGATTCGCTTCAAAGGGCTGCGTCGAAACTTGCAAGCCATAGGATTTCATCTTGCCAACAATCCAGTCGGCACATTGAGTTTGGGCAGATGAATTAGGTACTCGTGGACCAAATGCGACTTGTTTAGCAATATGCGCATAGGCAGAATCCGCAGCAAATTCCGGTGTTGGAACTATATTGGGTACCGATGTCGTTGATGTAGTACCTGTTTGGAAAGATTGGTATCCGTAATAGACTCCTGAAAGGACAAGGAGTACCAATAACATTAGCGCGATGCGGGAGCGATTCATCCGGCAAAGATACAA
>JBDKFF010000168.1:0-2885 GCA_039798865.1 Bacteroidota bacterium | reverse complement strand
GTGGAAAAACGTGCAAAACTGCAATAAAAGTATGTACTTTGCAAACGAATTACCTATTAAGTTATTATGTCCAAAATTCATTTTATCGCAATCGGTGGCGCTGCCATGCATAACTTAGCATTAGCACTCAAATCAAAAGGCTACGAAATCAGTGGCTCCGACGATGAAATATACGAACCTTCCAAAAGTCTTTTGGCCCAACACGGCATCCTTCCCGCTGAATTTGGCTGGTTCCCTGAGAAAATAACAAACGATTTAGAGGCTGTTATCGTGGGCATGCACGCACGCCCCGATAATCCCGAATTACTAAAAGCACAGGAATTAGGAATTCCCATCGAATCCTACCCATCCTTTTTATATAAGCAGAGTATCAACAAGCAGCGTATCGTAATCGCAGGTAGCCATGGGAAGACCAGCATTACCTCGATGGTCTTGCATGTATTGAAAACCTTAGGTCGTAAATTTGACTATTTAGTGGGCGCGCGCATCGAAGGATTCGAATTAATGGCTTCCCTTTCCGATGCCCCGATCATTATTATCGAAGGGGATGAATATTTAGCCTCTCCCATCGACCGACGAGCAAAATTTCTGCTCTATCAACCGCATATTTGCCTAATCTCAGGGATTGCCTGGGATCACATTAACGTTTATCCAACTTTTGAATCATACACAGACTCCTTCAAGCACCTAATGGCAGGCTTACCTAAAGCAGGAAGTTTGTTTTATGATCAAACGGATACTGTCCTACATGAATTAACAGAAATTTGTCCTGAACACAGCGAAAAGACGGGTTATGAGGCACATCCAGCCAGTATTGAGCAAGGAAAAACAATCCTAAAAGGAGAAGATGGCAAGTCTTATCCGATTCAGGTTTTTGGAGAACATACGCTGAAAAACTTAAATGGAGCACGCTTAATCTGTGAACAAATTGGCATTTCGTCGACTGAATTTTACGAAGCCATTCGTAGCTTCAAAGGTGCGGCGAAACGCTTGGAATTAGTCGCATCTTCAGATTCATCCTTACTGTACAAGGATTTTGCGCATGCCCCATCCAAGGTCAACGCCACAACCCAAGCCCTCAAAAATCAATACCCTAATCGCAAATTGGTGGCATGTTTAGAACTACATACATTCAGTAGCCTGAACCCGGCTTTCTTACCGGAGTATGAAGGGACCTTAAACCTAGCCGACGAAGCAATCGTCTATTTAAGTGAACATGCGCGCGAAATCAAACGCATGGAGCGCATCGAGGAATCCGTCGTGCAGACTTATTTTAAGCATCCAAACCTTCGGGTTATCCGAGATGCCGAAAACTTAAAACAAGTGATACTGGAAAAATCGTGGTCAAATGCCAACCTCTTGATGATGTCATCAGGCACATTTGACGGACTCGACCTCCCGGCTTTAGGACAAGAAATGGGATTATTAAGCGTTTAGTAAAGCGTCCAACTCCACTTTAAAGCCATTCAGAAGCAACTCCTTCATGCTAATCTTACGCTTTTGCGTGTTGATTTTGCTGATGATGAGTTTTTCTTCCATCTGACCATCACGCTCGGATTGGGAGATAAAATCCTCCAATTCACCGCGCTCTTTTTTTGTCATGTAATCCATCTGATTAATCATGATCTTCAATTGCTCGATACGCGGCTTATCGTTTAAAGCAGGATGGCGATATGAAATCACACGCAATAAGTAATTCATTTCGAAAATCTTATCACATGCATTGCGGAAACGCTCGGCCATTTGACGATCGATGGTTTTTACCTGCGCCGTAATCTCTTTCCACTTCACTAAATACGCTTTGGCCAGATCAGCTGTAGCCGGCATATTCGGTTGGTCGTTTAATTTCAACTCCAACTCGCCTGTCATGGAAGTCAACTCTTGAATACGTGGGTCAACGCGTGGCTTGTATTCAATACCTTTGATTCGGTTATATTTTTCGAAGAACATATCGTTCGCCTTCTTGAAATTCTTCCACAACATGGATTGTTTCTTGGGTGGCAAACCTTGTACGTTTTTCCATTCCTTTTGCAATTCCTTTACCTTGATGATCGAATCGTCTAAATCTTCAGCTTTACGCAATTGATGAACCGAATCTATATAGCCTTGTAGCAAAGCAATTTTTTCATCGATTTGGCGGTTTTTCTCCTCAAAATACGCGCGGCGCTTCAAGAAAAATTCATCCATTACCGCTTGAAATGCTTCGCTTAAGCTATCCTGATATTGCTTATCGACCGGACCCGTTTTTACCCATTTGGATTTCAGTTCTATTAAATCCTCCGTCGCTTGCAAAACATCCTCCTGATTGGCGATGGTTTTCGCATCCTCAATCAGGGCACGCTTGATTTCCAAGTTCTTAATTTGATTGCTTTGAATCAGATTGCGCAAGAATATTTCCAATGCATCCAATTGCTTGAAGAGCGGCTCAAAATCTCCCAATCCATCAAAATCAGCCAAATAAGCCTTCATTTGAACAACTTTAGTCAAATAAGAACCTTTGTTTTGGACATCATTGATTTCGGATGCCAGCTGAATGACTTTGGTCTTGGCTAATTCAAAACGGTTGACAAAATAATCAAGGGCTTCTTGTTCTGTGCTGCGGACAAATCCGATTTCACGCTGTGGGAAGGATAAATAGGCATTGATGTACACCTTGCCGTCTTGGCAAAATCCGTACTCATTTTTAACGAGGTGGCTCATAGTGGGTATAAATAAAGAGTTTCGAGCAAACACTCTAACTCAAGGTCTTAACTTATTCGATTTATTCAAACTAAAATCGTGACACAATTTATCTAATTTTTTATGAATAAATAAAGAATTCCTACACTGAAATTCAATTTTTTACACAAATTTCACATTCTTTGCAGGTTCTTTTAAAATTTTAA
>JBDKFF010000167.1:0-5268 GCA_039798865.1 Bacteroidota bacterium | reverse complement strand
GCAATAAAGGTGATCAAAGCAGAAATCAATAAAGATGTTTTCCACTTGTCATTCACTGTGCCTCTCTCAACGATGAAGAAGATAGATGCTGCAAGCATGGACATATACCCTGTAAAGAAGGTAAATCCAATGTAATCTCCGGCCGCTAGCGTACCGTTCAATAAAATGTTTAATGTTTCCATAATAGTAAGCGTTTAAATTGAAAAATAATTAAATAAGATTTTAATGATAAATGTAAAACTCTGATAATCAATTAATTGTTTTGAATGCACTTAAAAAAGTTTAAAAAAAAATTAAAATTTTACAATAGTGTCTTATTCATGCGTTCTATGCGCGATTTGGTGCATTAAAAAAAAATGGGGTAAGGTGAGAATCGATAAAAAAATAAAGGCATGGGCCAACCATTTTTCGGTGTCGACAAATGAAATATACCCGATACCCAGGATGATCGCGACTAGGCTAAGGGGTACGAGTTTTTGATATAGTTGGCCAAATGTCATTTGCAAGGATTCACTCAAGACCCGAAGGCTATAGGTCGCATGACATGCCCCAAAATAACACATGAAAGCAGGAATTAATGGGATATACATTCCCATGATCAACGTAATCAGTGTATTGATAAAGTAAGCGGTATGTTCCCTTTGAAAGCCTAATAACATCATTCCCAGGAAATAATAGGTGGAAATGTTACCCAAACGATAGGTGGAGCCCATAGGTAAATGAGCCAAAACCGCATTGACTTCCTCCCGGTGACTTGTCAATAAAAATCCTAAGATACCGAGCCCCAACAAGCTAGAGCGAACAATTTGAAGGATATAATCTCCAGTCGATGGAATGGGTGAATAGGTCGCGGTACTTTCAATATCGCCAAAATGGAAAATGGATATTCCGATAAATAGAATGAAGGATAATTCGGGGAAGAAATGCCAGCAAACACCATAGGCCAACATGATGCCTAAATACTTGATGATAAAAAGCGCTAGCTTAAATTTTTCTTTTTTTTGTTCAGCAAGTCGCTGTGCCACCAAATGATCAACTGCGCCATGTGGAATTCCAAAGAGGATGAGCATCAAGGCACCAAATAGTAGATCGAGGTGTTTCAGGTCCACTAAAATGAAACTTAGTAGCATATAGATCATGCTAGCCACTATTCCCCCGGAAGTATATAAGCGTGTCATCGTATACTTTGAAATAAATGCTTTAAAAACAAAGGAATATTGAGGCGGCTGAATAGCACGATTTCCTCCCAAAGGCTCGTTTTTTCATCTAAAAAACGCAAAATTTTTCCAAAGGAAGTCTTTTGAAATAATTGGTCCATCACTTTAGGAATCACATGATTCTCCGATTGAATCATGTGTAATAGAATGGAATCATAGAACGCAAATCGAGCACTTCGCTTGGAAACCTGATTCATCACCCGATGCTTCGCATCTCGATGCATTCGGGTAAATGCGTAACCCGTCGACGCCTTAACCTGCCCACCCGCAGTGCCGATCGGAAAGATTAAAGAGTCATTGTTTGCCTTTTGGGTCGTTAGACACATGGGGATGGTGCCAACTTCCGTATCAAGGATTTTGTATTTTTGATTAGGGTAATTGGCCGACATATATTCGTTCCAACTATCATCATAAGTAGCCTGATCATAGCCCGACCTACTGAAAACGGTCGTTTCAATCAACGCGCGCTTTTTGTCAAAGGGTAGAATGTAATGGAAGGCTGTAAATTGATCCTGCGATTGTTTTTGACTGAAATCCATGAGCGTTACCGCTGTATCATCCAAAATTTCTTTCTCAAACTCGATAAATTTCCCCCAAAAATGCTGTTGGATCGCACATGGCGAAGCTTTTAATCTAGAATCTGCTACGCGTTTAGCTGCGTAATTTCCTCCTTCACGTAAATTTATTGTTACATATTCCGCGGATTCAATTAATTCATCTACCCATCCTTGTACGACCGTGATTTGAGAATGTTGTGGAATAAATTGTTCAAAAAAATACCGATAATAATTGGTAGACGAGATAAAGTGATAGGAAATCGAACCAATCGTTTCCGTTTGTGTTATGTTTTCACTGGAACGATAGGTTATTTTAGGCCAGGATTTTTCGATTAGAAAAGGAAAGGACTCTCTACCTGATTCAGCCCAGAAGCACCAGCTTTTTTTGGTTCGATCACCTGAATCGATTACTAAAACCTTCGCGTTCGCATGAGCCGGAACTTGATAATATTCATACAATAGCTGTAAACCCGCCGCACCAGCTCCAATAATCGCTAAGTCAAATCGCGCTGCCGACATAAATATGAATATTTTTATAAATTATTGTAAGTAAACTGATTGGTTGTCGAAAGGTTTTGATAATCAGTTAATTATCACACAAAAGCAGGATAGGAGCCCCTAGGTGCCTTTTTTATTTTAAGGCAATTGTCGGTACCTTTAAGAACTCATTGTTAATCTTAGTCTTGTTTAAAAAGTATTTTGTCTACGTCTTCATTTTTTGCATCGTTCATTCGCTCGATGCTCAAAACATTGCTCGATTGCGTGCTGATGATGACTTTTCCTACCTTAAAAAGGATACCTCACATAAATCTTGGGATGAGCGTTTGAAATTTATGTCCCTAACGAATGCTGTCAACATCAGTATTGGGGGGGAATGGCGTGAACAGTACCAAAATTATACCCATGCGAATTTTGGGCAATTTCCAGCTTCTTTTACCGAAGAGAGTCCGCACCAGTGGATGCACCGAATCATGTTGCATGCAGATCTTAGGTACAAACAATCCTTGCGATTATTTGCCCAAGTAAATAATACAGCCCGATTTCTCAATCCCAATCCCATTGTTTCGCAAGTGGATCAAAATCTTCTTTCCATTCATCAATTGTTCGTTGAGTTTGAGCCCATTAAAAAAATGCGAGTTCGACTGGGGAAGCAAGAGATGCTATACGGACAAGAACGCTTTATTGCATCGCGTGAAGGTCCCAATACCCGTCAAAATTTTCTTGGATTACATGCCATTTGGAATTTACCCAAGAGCCAATTGCACTCTTTTATCGTGAAACCCATTCGAATGCTTCCCGGCTATCTGGATGACGGCCTTGCCAACGAGGTATTTTTAGGTTCCTATTGGATTAAGCCCCGTTTGTATTCAAAATTGAATCTCGATGCCTATTATTTTTTCCTTGAAAGCACCCAGCGTGAATATGTCTTCAAAAAAGGGATCGAACAAAGGCACACGGCCGGCTTACATGTCTATTCTCCACTCCAACAAATTAATTACGATGTTGAATTAGCACACCAGTGGGGTCGATTTAATACGTTGGATATTTCGGCTTGGATGCTGGTGTGGGATTTTAATTTTGAAGCGAAGAAGCACGTTTATGTGGGATTTAGCGGAAATTATGTTCCCGGAGATGAATCTACGACCGATCAACAATTGAATACATTCAATACGTTATATGCCCGACCACCCTTTGGGCAAACGGTTGCCTTGAATATCACCAACACGCTAAATCTAAGTCCTTATTTACGCTATCAGGCAGGAACTAAATGGTTGGCCACCGCTCGAGCCTCTATCGTCAATCGAACGAGCAAAGCCGATGGTATTTTTACTCCAAATATGTCTCCTTTACGTCCCCTAAAATTAGATGCGGTATCTAATCAGACTGGTATTTGTGACATATATGCGTTGGATGTCAACTATGTTCCTACGAAACATTATTTCTTTCAAGCCGAATTGGGATTCTGCAAGGCAGGTAACTACTTGAAAGACTCAGGGCCAGGGAAGGACGTCATTTATTTCGCTTTCCGAAACGCGATTAAATTTTAGCCTTTTCCCGAATACTCCAAAGTAGCAAGTAACAAATCGCTCCGTTCAAGATTAATTTCGCAAATCCAAAACCGCCAAACAAGGCTTGTGATTGCGTCTCCAAAATATAAGTAATGATCGGTGAGGCCACGCAAACTAATGGGACATAACGGTCTTTGATGGCTGTTTTTGTGAATAATCCAAAGGCAAATAGGCCCAACAAAGGTCCGTAGGTATATCCTGCCAAATTAAAGACAGCCCCGATTAATTCCTGGTTATTAAAGACATGGAACAATCCGATTACGATGAAGAATAACACAGAAAATCCAATATGGACACGGTGTTTGATTTTGCTTCGTTTGGCTTCTTGGAATTTCTCAATTCGCAAGAAATCAATACAGAACGACGTTGTTAATGCCGTTAACGCCGAATCAGAGCTCGCATATGAAGCTGCAATGATTCCCAATAAAAAGGTTACGGCCGCCAAGGTTCCGAAATTTCCACCCAAAGCCAACAAGGGATATAATTCATCCGTTTTTGCTGGAATTGCAATCTGATTCGCCTGTGCGTAAATGTATAATAACGCTCCAAGTGCCAGGAACAATAAATTGATAAACAAAAGCACCCAATAGAACCAAAACATGTTCTTTTGTGCTTCCCCAATCGATTTACAGGTTAAATTCTTTTGCATCAAATCTTGATCCAAACCCGTCATCACAATAGCAATAAACACCCCAGCCAAAAAGTCTTTTCCAAAGAAATGGGGGTGCTTCCAATCCCACTCAAACATGTGTGAATAGGGGCTTTTTTCGATCGTTTGAATCATATCCCCAATTCCCATATTCATTTGTTGGCCCACCAAAACGATCGTAATAAAGAGCGCAACCAATAAAAACAAGGTTTGTAAGGTATCTGTCCAAATAATGGTCTTAACCCCACCACGATGTGTGTAGAGCCAAATCAACGCAATCGAAATGAAAACGGTCAATACAAAGGGGACGCCAATCGGTTCGAAAATGGCTATTTGAAGCACATTAACTGCTAAATACAAGCGTGCCGCCGAGCCGATTGTTCGTGATAATAAGAAAAAGGCAGAGCCTGTTTTATAGGCCCAAAATCCGAAACGAGTCTCTAAATACCCATAAATGGAAATCAAATTCAGTCGGTAATAGAGCGGCATCAAAACCAATGCGATCGTTAAATAACCCAATGAATGCCCTAAAATGACTTGGTAGTAGGTGAAATAGGTCTTTCCAACGGCACCAGGTACCGAAATAAAGGTCAATCCGGAAATGGATGTACCAATCATTCCGAAAGCAACCAGCCACCATGGGGACTGTCGGTTTGCCGTAAAAAAGTCGTTGGTATCCGCCCCGCGCGAAGTGATGTACGAAATGACTAGAAGTAGGCCAAAATAGATGGCAAGAATTCCACCGGCTAATTGTACAGACATAGAGGTTTAACGGA
>JBDKFF010000166.1:0-6846 GCA_039798865.1 Bacteroidota bacterium | reverse complement strand
TGGCCGTGAATACGAGTGAAGTTCCCCCGGCGGAGATCATGGGCAAGGGTTGGCCAGTAACGGGACCCGCACCTACCGCTACGAGCATGTTGATGAATGCCTGAATCACAATCGAAAAAGTTAGACCAGCTGAGAGGAGTCCTCCGAGCGGCTTACCGCTATATCGTATGACGGAAGAACCTCGCCACATAAACCACAAGAAGAATAGGGGTATTAATATCCCCATGAACAAGCCATATTCCTCTAGGATAATGGCATAAATAAAATCGGATTCTGCTTGCGATAATAAATAGCGGTATTGGCTGTTTCCTGGGCCTTTGGGGATCAATGCACCCGTCGAAATCGCATATTTACTCAAGTTAATTTGGTAATTTTCATCACTTTTATTCATCTCCTTGAGTTTCGTTTTATCCTGCTCAAAGGCTCTCGACATAAAAGTTGATATACGATTTCGAACCGTTGTTGCCCGTTGGCCAATCCCCAAATAAACCACCATGAATGCGAGAAATGCAACAATTCCCACAATTCCACTGATGTATTTGATGGGTACCCTTCCAAAAAACATCAGGACGATACTCGTTAGGAAAATCAAAATACTTGTAGAGAAGTTGGACAACATAATTAAGAAACACGTCACCCCGATCAAGATCAATATTACGATAGCTGTCACGATGTTGTATTGACTTTGGTCTGCTTGTCTACTGGAGAAAATCTTTGCTAAACTTGCTGTTAGGCATAATTTGGCCATATCGGAGGGCATGAAAGACACAAAACCGAGATTGATCCAGCGACTCGCGCCCCCTTTGCTTTCGCCAAAAAAGAAGGCAAACAGAATAAGTCCCCAAGATAAAAAGAGGAACAAATTACTCAGTCGGGTGACCTTAATGTAATTCTGTCGGGAAATCCAGGACATCAAATAAAAGGATCCGATAAGGATGGCAATGGTCTTGATGATGGAGGTAAGCGGCTCAAAGGGCCCTTCCATGGTCATCCGACTTTTCGTTGAGAATTGAATTAACAATCCAAAAACATTTAATAGGATTACGATAAACCAGATTTGGTAGTCTCCTACGAGGTGTTCCTTAAGGTATTTACTGATTTTAGATTCCATGGATCAAATGCTTAACAGTGGCCTTGAATTGGTCACCACGGTCCTCATAATTTTTAAATAAATCAAAGCTTGCGCAGGCGGGGGAGAGCAGGATGATATCTCCTGAATTCGCCCAATCCATGGCTTGCTTGATGGCATTTTCTAATAGATTTGTTTGGGCGAAAAGCGTGACACTTTTTCCAAAATGGGCTTCCAATTTCGAATTGTCTGTTCCCAGGCAAACAATTCCTTTCACCCGATTCTTGACCAATTCATCCAATACTCGGTAATCATTTCCCTTGTCTACGCCACCGATGATCAAAATGATCGGTTTCGTAAAGCTATTTAGCGCATAATAGACAGCGTCCACATTCGTTGCTTTCGAGTCATTGATGAATTGAACCCCTTGCCAATTTCCACAGGGCTCTAATCTGTGTGGGGCATTCTGGAAGGTAGGTAGGTGTTTAACGATTGACTCCCAAGATACGCCCGAGGATTTGGCGGCGAGGATAGCGGCCGACATGTTCATCGCGTTGTGCGGCCCCTGAATAGGTGCCGTAGCACATTGAATGCTTCCGTCCTCGAAGATAATCTCCTCCTCGGTGATCGTGGCGCTTCCTTGGGCAGGGGAAAAATGAATCTCTTGAATCTGGGTATGGGTTGGGATCAACGATTTATATTGTTGGATCACTTCATCATCTCCCCAATAGATACATGTGTTGGCAGCTTTCGCATTTTGGAAAATACGGAACTTGGAATGAATGTAATTCTCAAACTTATAGTCATATCGATCCAGGTGATCGGGGGTAATGTTCACGAGCACCGCGATATCAGGGGAAAATTCAAAACAGCGATCGAGTTGAAAGCTTGAAATTTCTAACACATACCAATCGAAGGATTGCTCCATGACTTGCTTCGCAAAGCTATGTCCAATGTTTCCCGCGAGCCCCACTTGATAGCCGGCTTCTTTAAGCAGGTGATAGGTGAGTAGGGTTGTGGTGGTTTTTCCGTTACTCCCTGTAATAGCGATGAGCTTAGCATCTGTGTAACGCGCGGCAAATTCAATTTCCGAAATGAGGGATATCCCTTGTTTTTTGATGGCTTGGACTAATTCGGATTTTTCAGGAATCCCAGGACTGATGATGATCTCATCGGCTGCTAAGATTCGCTCGAGGGTATGCGTGCCTGTCTCGAAGGGAATTTGGTATTCATTTAATTCAGCTTGATAGACGGCTTTCAATTCACCTTGATCGGATAGAAATACTTGATGTCCTTTGGCTTGCGCTAAACGAGCGGCGCCTACGCCACTTTCTCCTCCACCTAATATCACAATCTGGGCCATTGAAGCTGAAATTTAAACGAAAACTGAACTAAGAATTTTACCACAATTTAGAAAATTGTCGGGATTAATTCAAGTGGGATGGAGGGAGAAGGGAATAAATAGGCCAACAAAAAAAGGCCAGCGTTTCGGCTGGCCTTTTTGAATCTATTTCGATGGAATTAAACCAATGCGATACGTTTGAACGTAGAGATTGTCAAACCTTTTTGAGTCGACTCAACGAGTTGACGAATGGTGATTGACGGATCTTTTACGAACTGTTGGTTCAATAAAGTTTGCTCTTTGTAGAACTTCTCTAATTTACCGACAGCGATTTTCTCCAACATAGCTTCTGGCTTTCCTTCTTGACGTGCTTGGTCTTTTCCAATCTCGATTTCACGCTCGATTGTTTCAGCATCTACACCGTCTTTATCTAAAGCAACTGGCTTCATCGCAGTGATTTGCATCGCGATATCTTTACCAACTTCCTGAACATCAGCACCTTGAACGTTTTCGAATGCTACTAAAACACCGATTTTGTTGTTTGAGTGGATGTAAGAAACAACCTTCTCAGCTGAGATATTTTCGTAAGCGGCTAATGTGATTTTCTCACCAATTTTACCTGTTAACTCGATGATGTGTCCTTCTACAGAACGACCATCCGCTAAAGGCTCAGCTAATAAATCATGTGCTGATGGCGCGTGAGATTTCACGGCTGCTTCCAAGATGTTTTTCGCTAAGTTGTTGAAATCTTCCACTTTAGACACCGGCTCAGTTTCACAAGCAAGGGCAATTAATTTACCGTTTGAATGATCTGCATTCAAAGCGATTAATACAACACCTTCATTTGTTTCGTTGTCGGCACGTTTTGCGGCTACTTTTTGACCTGCTTTACGTAGGATATCGACTGCTGCTTCGAAGTCACCATTGGCTTCTGTCAAAGCTTTTTTGCAATCCATCATACCAGCGCCAGTCATTTGGCGTAATTTATTAACGTCTGCGGCTGTAATTGACATATTATGAATATTGTTTATTCTTGTTCTGCTTCTTTTTCGTACTTAGCGGCTACTTTCGCAGCTTCTTGCGCATCAGCTGCGTCTACTGCGCGCTTAGCTTCTTCTTCTTCAGCGATACGGGCATCGTCTTTATCTTGCTTGCGCTCAGATAAACCTTCTTCGATTGCCTTGCTAATTGCTTTTACGATGATAGCGATTGATTTGTATGCATCATCATTAGCTGGGATTGGGTAATCCACTAACTCAGGATTTGAGTTTGTATCGCACATCGCGAAAACAGGGATACCTAATTTCTTAGCTTCGGATACAGCGATGTGCTCACGCTTCACGTCGATTACGAACAATGCCGCAGGAAGACGAGTCAAGTCGGTGATACCACCCAACACACGCTTTAATTTTTCTTCTTCACGAGTCATCATTAAACGCTCACGTTTCGCAAGTGTTTTTACGATAACCTCGTCTTTCAACATCTTGTCGATGCTTGACATTTTCTTGATCGACTTACGTACGGTCGCGAAGTTTGTCAACATACCTCCTAACCAACGGTCAGTTACGTATGGCATCTTTAATTTATCTGCTTCTGCAGTGACTACTTCTTGCGCTTGTTTTTTAGTCGCAACGAACATGATCTTACGACCAGAACGTACGATAGCACGCATTGCTTGCGATGCTTCTTCAAGGCTAGAAATTGTTTTGTTAAGATCAATGATGTGGATACCATTTTTCTCCATAAAGATGTATGGAGCCATTTTTGGATCCCACTTACGCGTCAAGTGACCGAAGTGAACGCCTGCGTCAAGCAAGTCGTTGTAGCTTAATTGTGCCATTTTGGTTGTTTAAGAATGTGAATAATAAAAAAGTGGAAAAGGCATCGGCAACAGACAAGCCTTTTCCACGAACCCTTTTTAACGCTTCGAGAACTGGAATCTCTTACGAGCTTTCGCACGTCCTGGTTTCTTACGCTCAACCATACGAGGGTCACGCGTTAAGAATCCTTCTTTTTTCAAAGGAGAACGTAATTCTGCATCTTGCGTTTGAAGTGCACGTGAAATTGCTAAACGAAGCGCTTCAGCTTGTCCTTTGATACCACCGCCATCTACGTTAGCTGTTACATCAAATGAACCTACTGTGTTCGTTAAAGCGAATGGCTGATTTACGACAATCTGAAGAATCTCAGATGGGAAGTAATCAGTCAATGTACGGCCATTGATTTTGATTTGGCCTTTACCAGGAGTCATAGAAATACGAGCAATAGCTGTCTTTCTTCTTCCAATTTTACTTGTTATTTCTGCCATTGTAATGTCCGTTAAAACTTGATTTCTTTAGGTTGTTGTGCTGCATGTGGATGCTCAGATCCTGCATATACAAATAAGTTGTTGAACAAAGCACGTCCTAAACGATTCTTAGGCAACATACCTTTTACGGCTGCTTCGACAACCCCTCTTGGGTTTTTCGCTAAAACCTCACGTGGTGTAGCAAAACGCTGACCACCTGGATACCCCGTGTGACGGATGTAAACCTTGTCAGTCATTTTCTTACCTGTCAAACGAACTTTATCAGCATTGATAACGATCACTTGATCTCCACAATCTACGTGCGGTGTGTACGAAGCCTTATGCTTTCCACGAATAATTTTCGCGATTTCAGAGCATAGACGACCTAAAATTTGGTTTTCGGCATCTACTACCACCCAGTCCTTCTGAACTGTAGCTTTATTGGCAGAGATCGTTTTGTAACTTAAAGTATCCACTTTTAATAATGTTTAACTGTTGAATCATTTCCACCAAGACCACGGAATTTGTCTTAAGGATTTGATTATGACCTATTTTATCTTTCAAACGGGCATTCAATCGAAAAATGGGAGTGCAAATTTAGAAAATCAAGAACTAATATGCAAGGGCATGTCGAAAATATTTGGCAATAAAAAAGGAGGCCTTGGCCTCCTTCCTTCAAATGCACTTTTTGGTCTTAAATTCCACTCATGTCAAACGTTTCCATGAAGGCTGTTGTGAACTTACCCGACTGAAAACCAGGGTCATCCATCAACTTAATGTGGAAAGGAATCGTTGTTTTGATGCCTTCGATCACAAATTCCTGAAGAGCTCTCTTCATACGAAGTAATACCTCCTCGCGGCTTTGACCACTGACGATCACTTTCGCGATCATCGAGTCATAGTTCGGCGGGATGGTATAGCCTGAATACACATGGGAATCGATACGAACTCCGTGACCACCGGGTAGGTGTAAGTTCGTGATTTTTCCTGGTGAAGGGCGGAAACCATTTGCTGGGTCCTCCGCATTAATACGGCACTCTAACGCGTATAATTTTGGGAAGTAGTTTTGGCCCGAAATCGGGATACCTGCCGCTACTTTGATTTGTTCTTTAATTAAGTCGAAATCTGTTACTTCTTCGGTAATCGGGTGCTCTACCTGAATACGGGTATTCATTTCCATGAAATAGAAGTCACCGTTCTTGTCGACCAAAAATTCAATCGTTCCGGCTCCTTCATATCCGATGGCCGAAGCACCTGCGATGGCAGCTTCACCCATTTTCTTACGAAGTTCGTCGGTAAGAGCAGGGGATGGCGTTTCTTCACACAGTTTTTGGTGACGTCGTTGGATAGAGCAATCACGTTCTGATAAGTGACATACCTTTCCAAAACGATCACCTACCACTTGAATTTCAATGTGACGGGGCTCTTCCACGAATTTCTCCATGTACATGCCGTCGTTTCCAAAGGCTGCTGCTGCTTCCATTTTGGCATCATCCCACAACTTACGGAATTCCGATTCCTCGCGGATGATACGCATACCACGGCCACCACCACCGGCAGTTGCCTTGATGATTACCGGATATTTAATGGATTTAGCTAATTCGATGGCTTCCTCTACGGTATCCAATAAACCGTCTGAACCTGGAATGACAGGCACACCGGCTTTCTTCATCGTATCTTTCGCGGTAGCCTTATCTCCCATTTGGTTGATCATTTCCGCTGAAGCGCCAATAAACTTGATGCTATGTTCCGCACAAATGCGCGAAAATTCGGCATTTTCAGATAAGAATCCGTAACCCGGGTGAATGGCATCTGCCCCAGTTACCTCCGCCGCTGAAATTAAAGCAGGGATACTTAAGTAAGAGTCGCGGCTTGGCGGTGGTCCGATACAAACGGCCTCATCCGCAAAACGCACGTGTAAACTCTCACGGTCAGCCGTGGAATACACCGCGACTGTTTTTATTCCCATTTCCTTGCAAGTACGAATGATGCGCAAGGCAATTTCACCTCGATTTGCAATTAGTATTTTTTTAAACATAGTAATTGATTTGTCTAATCGCATACTCAAACCCAAGGTGGTATGCGCTAGGCTCATAATTAAGCTTTTTCTACCAAGAATAACGGTTGGTCAAACTCCACAGGGCTTGC
>JBDKFF010000165.1:0-4557 GCA_039798865.1 Bacteroidota bacterium | reverse complement strand
AGCCAGCGGTATCCTCCGCCAGGCGCCACAATCACCGCGGCACCATTCGCCTTCCCCTTTTCGGGAAAGAAGGGCGTTAATGTTGCGGTGGAAATATTTCGCGCCATCGGATCCCCCCATTGGCGAAACCAAGTCTCAGGGGCGGGTTGATCCTTCACGGAACCGGTACCCAAAGGAATCGCATTAGGTTCTTTGAGGGCCTCCAAAGGATAGATGGTTCCATCTTGGGCGAATGTATTCCAGGTCATAAAACAAAGTAGGATGAGGAATCGGTTTTTCATACGTTTTTATGTGCTGTTATATTATTAGCAATTAATTATACGAATTAATTCTCAACTTTATATCTGTTTTTGAATTGGCCCAACCCTGTATTATCAATCCTGTAAGATGACATTTGAGTCTTTACGAAATCTTTATATCCTTTTTGATAGTTTTGGAGGATGAAATGGGCGCCTAAATCTCAATACCTTTTGGCCATATCCACAGTTAGCCTCTGTGCGATTGGTTGTTACGTGTTTGCCGACTTTTTGGGATACCATGCCGTTGCGTTACTCTTATTGATGCTTACGTCTTTGTTGGCCATGGTCCTAGACCTCATCCCCATGGTCATTGCAGCCACCTTGAGTGCCCTAATTTGGAATTTCTTTTTCATTCCGCCCCGCTTTACCTTTCATATTTCCTATTCGGAGGACCTTCTCTTATTCCTCCTTTATTTTGTCATCGCCATGATGGGTGGGATTTTAACCGTGAAGATCCGACAAGCCGAAGCCAAAGCGCGCGATAAAGAAGAAAAAGAAGCATCTATTCACTTATATAATACGTTATTGAATTCGCTTTCCCATGAATTACGAACGCCCATTTCCACCATTATCGGTGCCGTGGATACGTTGGGAGATCAGGAAGTAAATTTAGGAGAAAGCCAAAAAGAGGAATTATTTCATACCATTCAGTCGGCGAGTTTACGCCTAAATCAACAAGTGGAAAACCTGTTGAACATGAGCCGTTTGGAATCTGGGGTCTTGAAATTATCGATGGATTGGATTGATTTAGAGGAATGGTCATTTGGTTTGTTGGGCCGCATGCGTATGGAAAGCTATCAACCGAACCTAAAAATCAATTTACAGCAGGCTCTTCCGCTTGTTCGATTAGACGTGGGGATTATGGATATCATCTTAGGGAATTTGATTCGAAATTCGGTTCAATATGCGGGTTCCGAAGTAACTATTCAGCTTCAACTATCGCTTTCACAGGAGTTGTTGGAGATTCAATTAACCGACGATGGCCCTGGGTTTCCTGAGGAATTAATCCCCATCGTTTTTGATAAATTTTATCGATTGCCGAATACGAAGCCGGGGGGTACCGGTTTGGGTTTATCAATCGTCAAAGGCTATGTGGAAGCACACCACGGAGACATTTCGCTTTCCAATAAGCCAAAATCAGGCTGTTTATTCATTATCCGAATTCCCGTAGAGACCTCCTATGTAAATATGCTAAAGCATGATTAAGCCCGTTGTGTTAATTATTGATGATGAAATACCGATTCAAAAGCTTTTGAAAATAGCTTTGGAAAGCCATGATTTTAAAGTGATTCAGGCCTATTCGGGTAAAGAAGGCTTAGCTCTTGCTGCGAGTCATTTACCCGATGCCATTTTATTGGATATCGGTCTGCCAGATATGACAGGGCATGAAGTCTTGAAGGAACTTGCCGCATGGTTTAACCGCTCCATCATTATGCTCTCGGTCCAAAATTCGGAAGAGGATATCGTTCAGGCACTTGACCAAGGCGCGACGGATTATTTGACAAAACCGTTTCGTACCGGCGAATTACTCGCGCGGATACGTACTGCCATTCGCCGCAATGCCTCGGATAAATTAGCTGCCCAATGGACCTTTCAAAATCTGCAGATCGACTTAGGTGCTCGCACCGTGCGAAAGGATGATGCGATGTTGAAATTAACCCAAACGGAATTTAACCTCTTGGTCCTATTTGCCAAAAACGAAGGACGAGTTTTAACGCACCAGCAAATTTTGAAAGAAATCTGGGGGGTGGGCGCCCAATTGGAAACACAATATTTGCGTGTTTTTGTGGGAACCCTTCGTAAGAAAATTGAGGATAACCCGAATCGCCCCGTTCACATTATAACCGAAAACGGTGTAGGCTACCGCTTTCAATCCTAATCTTTATCTTTTCTTTATGGTTTGAGGGAACATATTTATGTTTCCATTTTCAGTTAGTGGCCAACTTTGTTCCATCAAATTTACGTTATGGAACACACACACAACCACCTGTCCAAGAAAGTTACGGCAGCCTCTTTATTAGTCGCATTAGGAATCATTTATGGGGATATCGGAACGAGTCCTTTATATGTATTTCGAGCCATTATGGGCGAAAGGCCAATTGAAGAAGTGCTTGTTTATGGGGGTATTTCCTGCATCTTTTGGACGCTAGTTTTTCAAACAACCGTGAAATATATCTGGTTAACGCTCCAAGCGGATAACCAGGGAGAAGGCGGTATTTTTTCACTTTATGCCTTGGTTCGTAGACATAGCAAGAAATTAGTGATCCCAACCATTTTAGGCGCCACAACATTGTTGGCCGACGGCATTATTACCCCACCCATTTCCGTCGCTTCCGCGATTGAAGGCTTGGCAATGGTTCCTGGCTTTGAAAATATTCCGACGGTTCCTATTGTCATCGTGATTTTATCCTGTTTGTTTTTTGTCCAACGTTTTGGAACACAAAAAGTAGGGGGCGCTTTTGGGCCGATTATGGTTATCTGGTTTACGATGTTGTTTGTCATGGGGTTCAGACAAGTAATTCAGCATACCGAAGTCATCCAAGCGCTTAACCCTTTTTATGCCTATCAATTATTGAGTAAATATCCACAAGGCTTCTGGTTACTGGGGGCGGTCTTCCTAGCAACGACGGGAGCGGAGGCATTGTATTCGGATTTGGGTCATTGCGGGGTTAAGAACATTCGACTTACCTGGGCATTTGTCAAAACCTGTTTAGTAACAAACTACCTGGGCCAGGCCGCATGGATTTTGCACCAAGGGCAATCGGTATTAAATGGCCGAAACCCCTTTTATGAATTAATGCCGTCTTGGTTTTTATTGATTGGCGTTGCCATCGCGACCATGGCTACCATCATCGCCTCCCAAGCATTAATTAGCGGTAGCTTTACGATGATCAATGAGGCCGTTAACCTAAACTTTTGGCCTCGGGTAACTGTTCGCCAGCCGACTGAATTAAAGGGTCAGATTTTCATTCCGAGTGTGAATAATATCTTGTGGTTTGGCTGTGTGTTGATGATTATCTATTTCCAATCTTCGTCACACATGGAGGCAGCTTATGGATTTTCCATCACCGTGGCCATGATGATGACCACCTATTTATTGAGTTTTTTCCTAATCTATAAATTGAAGTGGAACCGACTATATGTCTATGTCTTGATGGCTTTATTTGCGGCAATTGAGATTTCATTTTTTATTGCCAATGTGGCGAAAATCAAAGAGCGTTGGATGTTTTTGTTCTTCGAATTATTCATCTTCATGACCATGTACATCTGGTTCTATGCACGAAAGATTAATAACCGATTTACCAAATTCGTAGACCTCGGCAAATACGTGAATCAGATTAACGAATTGAGCGAAGATTCCGAAATACCAAAATTCTCGACGCATTTAGTGTACATGACCAAAGCTAATAACCGTCACGATATTGAGGAAAAAATCGTGAAATCGATCTTCGCAAAAAAACCCAAGCGTGCCGATGTGTATTGGTTTTTACACATTGACCGGACCGAGGAACCTTATACATTGTCCTATTCAGTCAATGAATTGGTGAATGACAAGGTCATTAAAATCAACATGAAAATTGGTTTCCGCATTCAACCCAAAACGGAATATTATTTCAAGAAAATCGTTCAGGAATTGGTAAAAAATAAGGAGCTCAATTTGCATATTCGTCCCGATGGATCAACCAAATACAATGCGGAACCCGACTTCAAATTTGTGGTTATCGAGAAATACTTGTCGGTCGAAAATGAGTTTACCCTTCGCGACGGACTCTTGCTGAATTCTTATTTCTGGCTGAAACGTACGGGACAACGCGATGAAAAAGCGTTTGGTTTGGATAAGTCCGATGTGGAATTGGAATACATTCCGCTGGTTTATCAGCCCATGGGTGATATGGTTTTGAAGCGGGTGGATTCTTAATTTCCACCCAATTCAAAGTACTGAACATATACCCCCAATAAAATATGCCAAAATAGGTAGTGCCCCAATCGCATACTCAATGAAGCGAGAAATCCTGCCTTTTTGAAATAATACGCCTGCATAGCGTTCATGCATAAACCCGTCAGGAAGGCATAAAAGATGTAAGCAATTTGACCCGTAGGGAATTGCTCCAGCGGTTCTCGAAGTGCGGTTAGTATAATTGCCGACCACATAAAACGGTCGTAATATTTCCCATTGGCAATCTTGTTTCCCAGCAAAAGTAGGAGGGTCATCGGAATGAGTCGGTAAAATACTTCTACCTCCAAAGCCCCCGAAAAG
>JBDKFF010000164.1:0-4452 GCA_039798865.1 Bacteroidota bacterium | reverse complement strand
TAGGTGGGGTAACAAATGATTCCTATTTTCATATTTGAAGATTCAAACGGAAACAAAACTACGACAAATACGGAAAGGTTCCTGAATTAGCCCTAAATTTGCAAAAATAAAATTAGCTCCTGTGAAGAACATCGTCATTTTCGCCTCTGGTTCTGGCTCAAACGCCGAAAAAATTGTAGAACATTTTAGGGGCTCCACAGCAGTTAAAATCGCTCATATTTTTTGCAACAATCCTGAGGCAGGCGTTATCGAACGTGCTAAAAGACTAGACATCCCCTGCAGTCTTTTCTCGCGGGAGGAATATAGAAATGGAGCTTTGCTACGTAAAATTCAGTCTTTACAGACCGACTGGATTGTTTTGGCAGGTTTTTTATGGTTAATTCCTTCCGAATACGTACAAGCTTTTCCACAACGAATCATCAATTTGCATCCTGCCTTATTGCCTAAATTTGGAGGAAAGGGCATGTACGGGCACTTCGTTCATGAAGCCGTCGTTGCCGCAGGTGAAACAGAATCGGGCATCACCATACATTTTGTAAATGAACATTACGATGAAGGAGCCATCATCTTCCAGAGTTCTTTCCCTGTTTTACCGAGCGATACCCCGGAAGATGTAGCCAAAAAAGGTCAGGTGTTAGAACACCGGGACTTCCCCAAGGTGATTGAAAACTTGGTTTTACCAACCACCCCCTAGGACACGATACAATTGAATCGCGTGCATCCAACGCTTTCTAGATAATTCCAACAAATCAAGCTCAGATCGTAAGGCATTTTGCTGTGCAGTTAAGACCTCCAAGTAACTTGCGTTAGCCGTTAGGAATAAGGTACCCACCGTATTAACAGCCCCTTTAGTCAATCGTACCTCACGCTCTTTTAATTGATTTTGCTTTTGTAAATAACTCAAAGACTTCACCTGCGTGTCCCACTCGAGGTAGCCTTTAACAAGCGCATTTTGATAAGCCAAATCAAGTGTCTTCCATTGTGCATCGGTTCGCAAGATCTCGGAAGTAATGGCAGAACGATTCAACCAGGGCGCTGAAATACCACCTATCAATTGGTAGGCCATGGATGCAGGTAATTGGAATAAATAAGCCGGCTGAAAACCTTGAACCCCTAAAATCCCGGATAGAACAATCGAGGGTTTTAACGCAAGCTTCGCACTCTCCTTCAGTTCAACGGCTGATTCCAAGGCCAATTTCGCCTGACGAATATCCGGCCGACGCTCTAATTGATCAATCTTCACATTGGCAAATAGCGTAGAATCTAATGCACACTGGAATGGGTATTTACTACGCAAAATCGGTCGAGCAGGCTTATTCAAATAATATTGAATTTGGTTTTCCAGCACGGTAATTTGCTGCAGCACATCCCCTTCTTGCGCACGTGAATTCAACCACTGTGCCTCTAATTGCTGGACAGCCGATTCGTTCACCACACCCGCTTCTTTTTGAACTTGAACCAATTCAAAGGCCTTGCGCTGAATCTCAATATTGGATTTAAGAATATCCAACTCCTGATCCAAAGCGACCAATTGCCCATAAGCACTCGCCACATCGGCCACCAAAGAGGTAATAAACCATTGCTGGCCAGACTCCGTAGCTAAATACCGCAGCGCACTCGCTTTCTTCCGCTTGGCAAGTTTTCCCCAAATATCCCATTCCCAACTTGCTTGTACGCCCAACATCAAATCGGGCAGATTTTCTGGGATAATCTGATCTTTGGTAATGTTGGGTGAAAATTGCGTATCAAAATTACCCACACCATCCATCGTATACTTACCGAATTTACGAAGGCTCGGTTGAACTAAACCCGAAACGAAAGGCTTTCGCAATCCACGCTGATTGGCAAAATCTGCCCGGGCCATCGCCATTTCCAAAAATCCGATTTTGATGTCGTTACTACGAACCAACACGGAATCGATTAATTGAAGAAGGAGCGTGTCTCTTTTCCAACAAGCCTGAACATCCGCCACGGAAGTATTTTCATTGGGTCGCTTGTATGTATCTAAATCGATATCTACCTTCTTCTGCTCATTCAGTAATGCCTTTTGGCAAGAAGCTAAAGTCAATACAAAAATTAATATCCAAAACTTATTTCTCATTTTTTGACCATTTAGCCGAGAGCGTGGCAAAGACCACATACAAACCCGGAATCACTAATAAACCACCCACAGTACCTAAAATCATTCCCCCAGCAGAGGCTGTACCAATCGTTCTATTTCCAATCGCCCCAGCACCCGATGCAATCATTAGGGGAATCAAGCCTGCCACAAAGGCAAACGAAGTCATCAAAATAGGGCGTAACCGGGAAAAAGCTCCTTCTTTAGCCGCTTCAATAATACTAGCACCTTCCTTCTGTTTCGCGATGGCAAACTCAACGATCAAGATAGCATTCTTACCTAGTAGACCAATTAACATCACTAGGGCTACTTGCGCATATATGTTATTTTGTAATCCAAACAAATACAAGAAGGCATACGTACCCATCGCACCCATAGGCAAGAATAGTAAAACCGGAAATGGGAGCAAGAAAGATTCATATTGGGCTGCTAAAAGTAAATACACAAACAATAAACAGATAGCAAAAATAAAAATGGCCTGATTCCCAGCTAAATCCTCTTCACGCGTCATACCGGACCATTCCAAGGTATAGCCTCTTGGCAAACTTTTCGAAGCTTGCGCGCGAATAATTTCCAATACGGCCCCCGAACTAAACCCAGGAGCTGGCTCGCCATTTACCATGGCAGATGTAAACATATTATAGCGCGTAAACTGTTCTGGGCCGTAAACTCTTTTCATCTTCACAAAAGAAGAATAAGGAACCATTTCGCCTGCCTTGTTCTTCGCATAAAATTTCAATACGTCATCTGGATGAGCCCGATAGCGCGGATCCACCTGCACCATCACCTTGTACATTTGGCCAAAGCGAATGAAGTTGGTCGCATAGAAACTCCCCAACAAGGTTTGCAAATTATCCATGGCAGGAAGCACATTGACCCCTTTTTGGGCGGCAGCTTCTTGATCGACCTCCAGCATATATTGCGGGAAACTCGGATCGAAACTTGAAAAAGTATTTTGAATCTCCGGCGCTTCATTGAGTTTTTTGGCAAATTCATTAGATACAGCTGCTAATTTCTGCAAATCTCCCGACCCACTCCGGTCTTGAATTCGGAACTCAAAACCTGAGGCATTACCAAAACCCGGTACAGCTGGAGGTGGGAAAAACTGTATACTTGCATCTTTAATGCCATTTGTTTTGGCCCGAATAATTTCTGTTAATTGGTCGACGGTTTCTTTACGATCTTCCCAAGGTTTTAAAGTAATAATCCCCGTTCCGTATGACGCGCCTGAACCATCGGTCAACAAGCTAAATCCGGCAAGGGTAGAAAATGACTCAATCGCATCTACCCCCTTTATCGATTTAAATACCTGATCCATCACGCTTTCTGTACGTTCTAAGGTAGCTCCTGCCGGCGTTGTCGCATTTACATAGAGAGTCCCCTGATCCTCCGATGGGATAAAGCCACTGGGTACGATCCCTGATAAAATTACGGTACCAGCAACTGAACTAAGTAGAATCATCCACATCAGGACTCGTCTGCTAATCAATGCCCCGACCCAGATTAAATATTTAGTAGCTATCTGATCATATCGCTGATTAAAGGCGTGGAAAAATTTCCCCAGCCAAGTCTTTTGATTGTGCTCAGGCTTTTTCAACAATAAGACACAGAGGGCCGGTGTTAGGGTTAATGCGGTTAATCCCGACAAGGCAATTGAAATCGCCATCGTGACGGAGAACTGACGGAAAAACACCCCGATAGGTCCCGAAAGAAAGGCCACAGGTACAAATACCGCACCCATCACCAACGTAATCGCTAAAATCGCTCCCGAAATCTCATGCATCGCTTCTTGGGTGGCAGCCAAAACGGACATATCTTTTTCCTCCATTTTGGCATGGACAGCTTCCACGACGACAATTGCATTATCAACTACGATACCGATGGCCAAAACCAAAGAAAACAGCGTCAATAGATTAATGGAAAATCCGAAGGCCAGCATAAAGGTAAACGTACCCACCAATGAAACAGGTACGGCAATAATCGGAACAAGCGTCGCACGCCAATCTTGCAAGAAGATAAACACCACTAATGCCACTAATAAAAATGCTTCCAATAACGTCTTAATAACTTCATGAATCGATGCATCCAAAAATCGAGAAACATCGTAGGAAATCGTAAAGCCCATTCCAGGAGGGAATGTGCTTGTCTTCAATTCTGCTAAACGCTTCTTTACATTATCAATTACTTCGGCGGCATTTGAACCCGGACGTTGCTTTAATAGAATCGCAGCGGAAGGCCTACCGTTTTCTTTGGAAAGTACGTCGTAATCCAAGGAACCAAACTCAACATCCGCCAAATCTTTAAGGCGAAGAATTTGCCCGGTCTCAGTAGCC
>JBDKFF010000163.1:0-3908 GCA_039798865.1 Bacteroidota bacterium | reverse complement strand
GGGATGGTTGGGTCTGTTCCCCCTTCACCGCCACCGTGCAACCAGATGATTAAGGGTGCCTTTTCTTTCGCCACTTTCGGGCTAAAGGTCGCGTAGGACATGGTTAATTTTTCATTGTAGGTGAACTTCTTGGTCAAATCGAATTGGTCCACCAAAGGCATGATTTTGCCCGTCGGGGTATCCCAAATTTGTTGGCTTTTCGGATGCAATACCGTCATGGAATAATCTACCCAAACATTTCCTTTTCCACGGAAATATTGAATCGGTGAGGATAGGGGCATTTGAGGTCCTACGGCTAAAACGAGCGTGATGTTTTTGCCTGTCTTAACGCGATTCCCTTGTTCATCGGAAATATATGCCGTTACAATTTCGCGTTTATTCTGATCGTCATTGATCGCACCCAAGGATGATTTTCGGGATGCGAATACTTGAAATTCGGATGGGTTTACTTTAGACGTTGTGTCCGATAATTGCAGGATGACTTTGTTGACACCTGCTCCCCAATCAAAACCCTCAACGACCATTTTGTAGGTACCTGTGGGTTTGGCGTAGGCGAATAATCCTATCAGGGAAAATAGGAGGCATAAGGTAATTTTTTTCATCGTTGTTTAGATTTAGGTAAAGACCAACAATGATAGTATTTAATACAGATTAATCAAAAAAAAGCCCGCGATTCGCGGGCTTAAATTAAAAGACTTGATTGACCGTGACGATCAGCGAGGGTACGGCTGGTCGGGAAGGGGATGTGGTCGCCGGTGAGAACGCCAGGTAAACCTGTGGGTTGCTGACGCTCCACATGAGTTGGACTTCATCTCCCGCTGCCAGATTTTGGAAGAAATTCCAAGAAGCTACAAACGCGGCGGTATTTACTCCCCCGGAAATAATCAGGTTTGTTGCCGAGGCAGGTACATCCTGGCCATTTTTGCGTAGCCAAATTTTCACCGATTGCGCGGCTGTTCCTGAACTCCGATCGATTTGAGCGGAGAATTGAATGTTGTAAACGCCGGCATTCGTGAATCTTAATTGCGAATTATTTTGCACGGAGACATTGGAAGAGAAATCGGTATTGCTCAATGTCATCGCTGCGGCCGAATCGGCTGCCACGGCGATTTGATTGCTTAGATCAAAGAAGCTGCCGTACGCTGCAGTTCCAAAGGCTCCTGTCCCGTTTCCGCGGATTAAACCCGTGATGTTACTTACTCCGGTACCTCCATTGGCCACGGCAATGTTGCCTGTCAATTTGGATGCTTGTAAGGAGGCGATTTTGGCATCCGTCACATTCGCATCTAAAATCTTAGCCGTTGTGATTGAACTGTCCGCGATGGCGCTTGATCGAATCGCATTGGCGGCAATCCGTGGGCTGGTCGCTGTACCTGTTAAATCGCCGGCTAATTGAATACGACCCAATTGGACCGTTGTGGCATTTGGAGTTGTCTGCGCATCGATGTAGGTTTTAACTGCCCGCTGTGTAGGGTAAAGGGTATCACTCGCTGCCACCCCGCCCAGTGTGATGGCCGTGCTCCGATTGGCAATGTTTTCTTTTAAGTCCAATTTGGGTACGGTGGGTGCCGTGGAAGTCCCCGATAAATCGCCTGCTAGTTGGATTTTCCCTTGGATAAGGGTAGTTGCCTCAGGGGTCGTTTGCGCATCGATGTAGGTCTTTACCGCTTTTTGTGTCGGATACAATTCATCGCTGGGTGCGCTAGCACCTAAGTTGACCGCCGTCGATTTATTGGCCACATTCTCCTTTAATGCTAACCCTGGAACCGTTGGCGCGGAGGCTGTCCCTGCTAAATCACCGGCCAGTTGAACTTTTCCTTGGATTAAGGTCGTTGCCTCGGGGGTGGTTTGGGCGTCGACATACGTCTTAACAGCCTTCTGTGTGGGAAACAAAACATCGCTTGTGTTGGCGGCGCCTAAATTGGCCGCAGCACTTTTGTTGGCCGTATTTTCTTTCAACAATAATCCGGGTACGGTGGGGGCGTTGGCGCCTCCCGACAAATCACCGGCTAATCTAACTTTACCTAATTGTACCGTGGATGCCTCCGGAGTTGTTTGAGCATCTACATAGGCTTTAACGGCACGTTGACTCGGATATGCGGCATCGGATGAATTCGCGCCGCCCAAACGGGTGTCTGGAGATTTGTTTTGGAATCGTTCGTAGACAAATGGAATGTTTGAAATCGTCGTATTGAATTCGCTTCCTTGTGTGGTTAATTGGTCTAAACGGCGATTTTGGATGTCGTTTAGCGTATTGATGTCGGTGATCGACTGATTGATGATGGCCACTTGGGAAGTCGTCTGGGAATTCGTTGTCAAGATGCCTTGAATGTCCTGCTTGTTCTTGGTGATATCGGCCTTCAGTGGATCCAAATCCTTGATTTTGGCTACCTGAATATCATCCGTAAATTGAGATAGTTTGGTGGGTGCCGAGCGAACATTTTGGTAATCTACGTTTTCCGCGTACAAGGCATAAGCCGAATAGGTCAGGCTTTGAGTACTTGCGGTTACGAAGGTTTTTCCTTGGTCAAAACTCACGTCGACCTTGAGTTTTTTGGCATTGGCATCCCAAATGACCGCATCAAAGGTGTTATATTTTGCCGGGGCCGTGGGGATTTTGCTACCTGCTCCAATGTTTAGATTGACTAAGCCATAGGCATCCGTCTTGGTACATTGTACCTCTTGGTATTCCAATTGGTCCGTTTTGCTCAGTAAACTAAACTTGATGCAAACATCTCTGGAACCATAGGGAAGATTCGAAACCGAATTTCCAGGAACGTCCAAGGGGTTGGGATTGATGATGACGGCTTGATAATTGAGGCTTTTGGTTTGGGCGACACCCGTAAATGCCAAAAGGATGAATGCGATGATGCGTAAATTCGATGACATGCTTATGGGTTGATTTTAACGCCTAATGAAAAAGTGTTGGGTAAATAACGTAAGTGATTAACCGGATAATCGGGCTCTTTGACCGAGCTAAGGGATTGAAATTTCACAAAACCACTAACGAACTTGCTCAGGTGGTGGACCAGTGCAATGGAATATCCGGAGTAAATACGGATTTTGGTGAATTGTGGTTGTTCGTCCAAGGTCATGTATTGGTTATCAATCAATTGATTTCCGTTCCACATTTTAGCTACTGATACGATGCCTTTGATATCGAGGGAAACGGCTTGGTTGATCGGTATTTCAGGGCCAATTTCACCAATCATACCGATGTGGTCGGTTTGATAATTGAGTGCTAAACCTTGCGTCGTACCCACGGAATTATATTGATTGTAAGTAAATCCGAACGCATATTTAATTTTTGGGATGAAGAGCGGATTGTCGTCTTTTTCGGTGTGACCAAGCAAATTGGAGATCTTCCAAAGTACGTTTTCGCGTTTCAGTTGGACGTGTAGACCCGTGCTAGGTTTGAGGTAATCGACGATGACGCCGTTGAGATTTTGGTATTGGTATTGGGTGGCGTTTCCGCCGACTTCAAATACCAATTCTTGCGCACTCGTTTGATTAACAATAAGGCAAGCGAGCATTAGGAAAAGTATCCGCATGTAATGTGTTATAACGTTTAACGAAGATACAAAATTTATTTGTGCCCTAGGCCTCTATACCCGATGATTTTCCGGCAATGTATCCGGTTGTCCAAGCCGCTTGAAAATTGAATCCTCCGGTTATCCCATCGAAGTCAAGCACTTCGCCGGCAAAAAAAAGTCCTGAGATTTTTTTACTCTGCATCGTATTTACATCAATTTCTGTTAGGTCGATTCCGCCTGCTGTGACAAATTCCTCTTTGAAGGTGGTTTTGCCTTGTACTTCGTATCGGTCGTTGATGAGCGTATTAATGAGTTTATTGGCATTTTTGCCCACTAAATCGACCCAACGATGGTCGGGTTGGATGCCATTTTTCT
>JBDKFF010000162.1:0-4228 GCA_039798865.1 Bacteroidota bacterium | reverse complement strand
CACATACATTGGCAAAACGCCCTTAACAAAAGGTCAATTCATTCACACACAAGGCATGGATGCCAAAGAAGGTAGCATCCTGGTCAAAAAACGCACGAAAATCGGACCGATTGAAATCGCGATTGCCGCAACTGTAGGCAAAGCGCACATTGAAGTGGAATCCAAACCACACGTTCATATTTTCTCCACGGGTGATGAAATCGTGGGACTCCATGAAACACCTGCCGTGCATCAGATTCGCAGCTCAAATGTCATGATGATCAAGTCCGTCTTGTTATCGAAAGGGTTTAAGGCTAATTCCAGTCATTTACCGGATTCGGCGGAAAAAATAAAGGCGAACCTCGATAAGGTTTTAGAGTCGAACGACATCATACTTCTTTCAGGTGGCGTTTCTGCGGGTAAAAAAGACCTTATCCCCGAGGTTTTAACAGCGGCGGGATTTGAAACGGTCTTTCACAAAATCGCCCAGAAACCGGGAAAACCGATGTTGGTTGCCACACGTCCCGATGGCAAAGTAGTCTTCGCATTTCCGGGAAATCCGATCTCAACATTGACATGTTTTTGGGTTTATTTCTTACCTTGGGTTTCCGGAGACTTCCCGGAATATTCCGAAAAGGAAATCAAGTATTTACCGAAACCTTCAGCTGATTTAGACCAATGGATCCCGGTAGAAAACGGGGAAACATTAGCGCACAATGGATCGGGAGATTTAATCAACTGGTCTCGTGCAGACGGTTTAGTTTGGCAAAAAGCCGGGCAAAAAGATAGCAAATTGCCCTATATTCCACTTAAATAAATGCATATGGAACTGAAGCTTCATCAATTCGACTTGCCTTTAAAACATACCTTCACGATCACGCACGAATCGCGTGACGTTCAGCCTACGCTCATCGTAGAATTAAGTTGGCATGGCAAAAGCGGATTCGGCGAAGCAACAGAGACCCCATACTACGGAATCACCATGGAAAAAATGGTGGCCCAGATAGAAAGCATCCGGCATTTATTGCCAACGGATATTTTGCCGCACCCGACCGACTTCTGGAAGATGTTATCCAAAACCCTTTTGGATGAACATCCTTTTGCGCTTTGCGCCTTGGATGTCGCCTATTGGGATCTTTGGGGGAAAACGCATAACAAAGCATTACATGAAATTTGGGGATTGGATGTCTCCAAAAATCCAATTACCGATTACACGATTGGCATTGATACGGTCGAAAAAATGGTCGAAAAAATGCGCGAAATGCCATTTCCTTTGTATAAAATTAAATTGGGGACCGACCAAGATTTAGAGATTGTGGAGGCCCTTCGCCAGGAAACAGATGCGGTATTTCGCGTGGATGCGAATACGGCTTGGACACCTGAACAAACCATATATTTTGCGCCGGAATTAAAGAAACTGGGGGTCGAATTCATTGAGCAACCTCTGAAAGCGGATAATTGGGAAGGCATGAAAAAGGTGTATGCGGAATCTGCCTTGCCGATTATCGCGGATGAGTCCTGCATTTTGGAATCGGATGTGGCGAAATGTGCGGGCTATTTTCACGGGGTCAACATCAAGTTGATGAAATGCGGTGGATTAACACCAGCCCTTCGAATGATTAAAGAAGCCAAAAGCCTCGGACTTCAAGTGATGGTGGGCTGTATGACGGAATCAACCATTGGTTGCTCGGCAATTGCCCAATTATTACCACTCTTGGATTATGTCGACATGGACGGATGCCTATTGGTAGATGACCAAATTTCCAAAGGCATTACGATTGATTATGGTCGGGTCATTTATGCACAAAAACCCGGAACGGGGGCACAATTAATTCGATAAGATGTCCTATCAAATTCACCAACCAAACATTCCGGAACGCCTCGTGACCTTCGAGGGCAAGGAATACCGATGGCTGGGAGGCACGAACTATTTGAGTATTGGAACTCATCCCCTTTTTCAAGAAAAATTACAGGAAGGAATTCGGAGATTTTCGCAGAACTGGGGAAGTTCGAGATTGAATAATTACCAGTTGGATGTGTGGCAATCCTTAGAAGAGGTGTTCGCCAAACGCTATCAGGTCGAAGCGGCAGCCTTGTGCAGTTCAGGCCTATTAGCGGGCCAAACGGTGATGCAATACGTCATGCAAAAATATCCCGAAGCGGAGATTAGCTTGGCGCCCAAAACTCATCCCGCCCTATGGCGTCATCCACATAAACCCCAAGAAGGATTATTTTCAGATTGGAAATCGGATGCTAAAATCTTGGGAATGGATGGCATCGGTGCACCTTGGGTGGAGGAATTTTTGACGGGATTTCAAAGAGAATTACGAAAAGACCAGGTTTTAATTGTTGACGAATCGCATCGATTAGGCATTGTTTCCACGGCCCTAAACACGCCAGCACATTGTATCCAAACAAGCTCATTATCCAAGGCCTATGGGATACCCGCTGGAATCATTTTAGGTAATAAGGCCGACATCGATGAAATCAAAAAAGACCCCTTCTGGGTGGGGGGATCCCCTCCGAATCCGGCCTATATGTATGCCTGTTTACATGCGCAAGAGGCTTATGAAGAACGCATGCAGCATTCTCAAAACATGGCGCACTTATTTACGAAAAATGCCAAGCATGTACAGTTCGTTCGGGATTATCCTGCCTTTAGTGCCCAAGATGCGCAATTATTTGAGCACCTGAAAAATCATGGATTCCTATGCAATCAATTTGCCTACCCAGATGTTACGGCTAAACCGATTTGCAAAGCGATTCTACCCGCAAGCCTCGGCCTGAAAGATATTGAAGACCTCCTAGTAGCCCTTGAAAAATATGAAATTTAAACTCGTTCTACTTTTTGGACTTTTGATTACTAAGATGTTACATGCCCAAGAAAATCTCATTGAGCAACTATTGAAGTCGAACCCGACCTATTTCAAACATTTGACGGATAATCCGTCAAAATACCGTTTGCAAATCTTATACACGCAGATCGATCGTGATTCAAAGAACCAAGCGAAATTTACGACACATGCCTACCGGGTCGATGCCAACGAATATTTTTATCCCGCGAGTACGGTGAAATTAGCCGCCAGTGTATTGGCCTTGGAAAAAATCAACAAGCTTAAAATTGATAAATCAACGACCTTTCAGACCTTGAAAAATCGGCCGACCCAGTTGGAAATCTTACAGGATAGCACGGCTGCCAACGGGCTACCAAGCATCGAACATTACATCAAAAAGATTTTATTGGTCTCCGATAATGAGGCTTATAATCGCCTTTATGAGTTTTTAGGTCAAAAGGATTTTAATAAAACGATGGCCAATAAAGGATTTGAGGGCGTTCGCTTCACACATCGATTACAGACCTCGATTCCCTTATTGGAGAATCAATACACGAATCCCGTTCAATTCATCAATCAGCAAGGTGAAGTTATTTGGCAACAAAAGGAACAGTTTAATAAAAAACAAATCTTCTCAAGTACACCCATTATTTTAGGTAAAGGCGTCATGAATGACTCCGGTCAAATTATCCCGCATCCTGTAAATTTCAGTTTCAAAAATGCTTATCCCTTGCAGGCGCAACATGATTTCTTGAAGCGACTGATGTTTCCTGCCTCATTTACTAAAGGCGAACAGTTTAAGTTAAAGGCTGAGGATTATACATTTTTGTATCGCCACATGTCACAATACCCAACTGAATCAAAATATCCAAGCTACCAATCAGATAGCACAATCGGACCCGCCTATTGCAAATTCCTATATTATGGCGGAGATAAAAATGCGAAGATTAATCCCGATGTGAGAATCTTCAATAAAGTCGGCGATGCCTACGGATTCTTGTTGGACAATGCCTATTTTGTCGATTTCAAACAGGGAGTCGAATTTATGCTGACCGCGACTATTTATTGCAACGAGGACGAAATATTCAATGATGATAAATACGATTACGACAGCGTCGGATTCCCATTCTATAAGCATTTAGGCGAAGTAATCTATAACTATGAGTTGGCTCGCAAGAAAGTTAATCAACCCAACCTAGACTATTTAAAATTTAGCTATGCGGATTAAAATCATCTTATTCATCCTTTTTGCTCATAGCATTTGGGCACAAAAAACAGTTGGGGTCATTAATGTCTCCGTTGGCAATGTGCGCACCGAAGCCCGCGAAGGAGCGGAAATGAGCACCCAGGTTTTATTGGGCACCCCCGTTCAATTATTGGAAAAAGCAGCGACGAAGAATTGGTATCGAATTCAG
>JBDKFF010000161.1:0-3262 GCA_039798865.1 Bacteroidota bacterium | reverse complement strand
TCGTTTTCGAATAAGTAGCGGTGCTCCTCATTCGGTGTATAACCCGTACGCATCCCTGCCCAGTATTCCTCGGCAGCCATGTTGGTCGGCCGACCGCGGTGGTCGAATTCCCAAGGGTTTTTCATCGCTGTTTCGTAACCTTCGATGTGCTTGATCTCACGACCACGCTCCATCACGGCCACTTTCAGTCCTTTTTCTGTTAATTCTTTCGCAGCCCAACCACCTGAAATACCGGATCCAATGACGATCGCGTCAAATGTTTGGCTCTTGATTGCATCTATATTAAGATTCATTTTTCGTAGGTTTTGGGATTAATAAACAAATGATTTTTGATCAGGCTTCATGTTTGAAATAACCTCAAACTTTCCTGGAACGGGGTGGTATTCGAATGAACCTTCGATACCCTTTTCAGACGTGTAGTAACCCAAAAGCGTTAACTCCTTCATCACACGCCAGAATGGAACTCCACCAGCACCCTCTAAAATATCCTTGTCCACGTTATCCCCTACTTTGACTTTACTTGCTGAATAGCTACGCATCAATTCTTTGGTATCCGCTTCCAAAAGTGTCAACATCGCTACTTGCGCATCGTGTGATTGATCTAAAAACTTCGCTTTCGCCAAGTTATCAACCCCTTTCTTAAAGCTCACGTGCTCGGGTTTCTTGTAGCAATCGTTCAACATCATTTCGATGAAAGCTGGAACGCCTGCCTCAATGGCTCCTGCCGTAGTGGTTTTTGGAATAATGTGTTCAGCCACAGCCGCCACGATTTTACGTTGGCCATCTGTCAAAACAAAGGTACCCGCCTCCGCGACAATACCTGCATTTTTCGCCTCCATAGCAAACAAGGTAGGCGCACTGAAAACACCCCCAACGAGCATTGCTATTCTCGAGACAGCATCTCTTCTATTAAGCATAGTTTTATTGTTAAATTGTTCAGGTCGGTCGTCCATTTTTCGCAAAAATAGACAAGCCACAAAATTAAACAGAATCTTCGTTTTTCAAGGATTTATTTGGCTTTTTCTAACTTTAAAACCAAATCTATCCGGTATGGAGGAAGCTGTTTCACATCAATGTGGACGCCGTTTTTTTCAAACAAACCATTCAGGGTATTTGTTTCGCCCAACATCGCCACGGCTCCTTTTTTATAAGTCCCTGGAATAAAGATACTTTCATCTTGTGGGCGCTTCAACAAGTGAACATACACATGTGTATCCGTCTGTGTAGTCACCCCCCAGGTTTGCGGACTCAAGGGACCACCGCGTGTTCCATAGACCGACTCGCCATGACCTTTCAACCAGCGGCCAGCTACCGCCAAAGAATCCGTAAACTCGGGTTGGATTTCGCCGGTTGGCATCGGACCAACGTTTAATAATAGATTCGCATTGCGACCAGCGGCACCTACCAACAGATGAATGATTTGCTTCGGCGTCTTGAAACGACGGTCCGTGATGTTATATCCCCAAGCGCCGTTGATGGTCTCGCAGGTCTCCAACGGTAAGGAAGAGGCTTGTTGGAAACTCAAACCTGAATGATTCTCGCCTGGCAAATCGCGCTCAAACATTTGGAAATCTTCGCCCGGAATCGGATCCAAGTGGTGATTATTTCCGATCAAACAAGCTGGCTGTAATTGGTGAATCAAGCTGTAAATTTCATCGTATTTCCAGTCGATCCGTGCCTTGCGGTCCGTGCTCCCCTCTGGATTTGTTTGATCCCAGTGACCGTCGAACCAGATATTATGTATTTCCCCGTAATTAGTGAGTAATTCGGTCAATTGCGCCTTCATGAATTTCAAATAGGAGGCATAATCACCCTTGCCTTTTCGACCACTCTTTTGGCCGGTACGACCTGTCTCAAAGGGATAATCATCGCGATACCAATCCAAAGTCGAATAGTAAAGACCCAATTTCATGTCTTGCTTTTTGCAGGCCTCCGCTAATTCTTTCAAGGCATCCCGATGGAATGGTGTATTCGTTATTTTCCAATCGGATTGTTTGGTGTCCCAGTTGGAGAAACTATCGTGGTGACGCGTAATGAAAATAATGTATTTCATCCCCGCATTTTTGGCGATGCTCACCCATTGATCTGCATTGAATTTGCTCGGATCAAAGGCCGGCATCAAACGGCCATAATCATTTTTCGAAATGCCTTTATTGTTCATGACCCATTCGCCATCTCCTAACATGCTGGACAAACCCCAGTGGATAAACATGCCGTATTTACGATCTTGAAACGCCTGACGTTCAGCGAGATTAGCCTCTGAAGGCGTGTATTGCTGACTGATAGCCTGAAAACTGATGAGACTTACTAAGATTAGGAAAATTTTCTTCATGGTAGATAGGTTTAGAAAAAGCAAATTATGATTTTTTTGGATAGGTTTATCAGGAAGCCGATAGGATTTTTGGTAGAATTTTTTGTTTTTTGTACCGCTACTGCGGGTACATATACCCCGGTAGCCTAAACGCAAAAATACGTTCATGGAAGAAGTAAGTCCGATATTTGACAACAATAAAATACCCGTTAAAAAGCTTTGGCAAGTCATTATTGCCTCGTCCGTTGGGACGGTCATTGAATGGTATGACTTTTACATTTTCGGTAGTTTATCTGCGATTATTTCCCTCTCCTTTTTCCCAAAAGACGACCCTACGGCAGCTTTCTTATCGACACTGGCAGCCTTTGGAGCAGGATTTGTGGCTCGGCCTTTTGGTGGAATTTTATTTGGCAGATTGGGCGATAAAATAGGGCGCAAGTACACATTTTTATTAACCTTACTCCTTATGGGGGGGTCAACTTTTGCCATTGCATTAATTCCATCCTACAGTGAAATAGGGCTCATTGCGCCTTCGATCTTACTTTTACTTCGCATCGTTCAAGGACTTGCGCTGGGCGGAGAATATGGCGGAGCTGCGACTTATGTGGCGGAATATGCGCCGGATGCCCAACGTGGTAAATACACAGCTTACATTCAAACGACAGCCACGCTCGGATTTTTCGTCTCGATTGTCGTGGTTTTGGTTTGCCAAAACGTCATTGGTGAAGCCGCTTTCAAAGATTGGGGATGGCGTATCCCTTTTGCACTATCCGGAATCTTGGTGATAGTATCCTATTTTATTCGTCGGAACATGCACGAATCCCCGCTTTTTGCGAAACTGAAACAAGAAGGCCGACTATCCGAAAATCCTCTGAAAGAAGCCTTCTCAACGCAGGCTAATCGTCGTTTGATGTTAATTGCCATGTTCGGAGCGATTGTTGGCCAAGGGGT
>JBDKFF010000160.1:0-4309 GCA_039798865.1 Bacteroidota bacterium | reverse complement strand
AAAGTACGTAGGTAAAGATGAATAGAAGTCGCTAGTCGCTAGTCACTAGTCACTAGTCTATCTTAGTTCTTAACTCTTAGTTCTTAACTCTTAGTTCTTACCTCTTACCTCTTACCTATAGTTTCACTTGTATGGGCGATTGGCTCTGAAAACCTTCCCCGTATTTCACACCGATTTTATGTCCCATTTCTTGTGCACGCGCTTCGATGAAATCGAGAAAATCTGGGCTAGAAATGTAGGAAGCCGGTTCGTTGGAATTTGGGTCAAAGAATTGACTCTTGAAGGCACGAATAGCCGCTTCTTTTTTCTCCCAATGTGCGGAGATATCAATTACAAAATCAGGCTCTAAATATCGATCTTGGATGTAATGGTAGACATGTTTGGGACGCCAAGCCGGTAATCCCGTTTCAATTTTACGCAATCCACTCAAGAAACAAGCATCAATGGCCAATGCAGCCCCTTTTCCATGGTCAGGATGTCTATCTTCCAAGGCATTGGCTAGCACAACATCGGGTTGATATTTACGGATTACCTCGATCAATTTCAATTGGCTTTCCTGATCATTCTGAAAGAATCCATCGGCTAATTCCAAATTTTCACGGGCATGAATCCCGAGCACTTGGCTCGCTGCGGCCGATTCGGCTAATCGAATTTCAGGCGTTCCTCGAGTACCTAATTCGCCACGCGTGAAGTCGACGATTCCAACCTTCTTTCCGTTGGCAATAGCATCCACAATCGTTCCTGCCACTGCAAGTTCGGCATCGTCGGGATGTGCGGCCATGACTAGTATATCAAGTTTCATTGGCTTAATGAATTCGTAAGCGTCTTCCCGCCCGTATCGTGGATGTCATTTTTAGGCCATTCATTTTGGCCAACTTACTCGCAGATACACCAGCACGTTGCGCGATGACATACAAGGAATCGCCCGGTCGAACTTTAGTCCAAACCTTTTTCCGACTACGCACTTTCTCACCAACGGAACCAAATTCGTTTCGCAAAGCAAGCGCACGCATGTTAAAGGTTTGTGCAGTTATCAACAAATGGTCTGAAATAGGTTCGAATGAACCGAAATTATATACCTGATTAGGGTTAAAGGGATTGCCCTCATATCGAGTTTCAAAATGAAGGTGAGAGCCGGTGCTCCGACCCGTATTTCCGCCTAAACCTATTTCATCACCCGCCTTAACCAACGTTCCCGATTCTAATCCTTGCTTAGACATGTGACCAAAAAGGGTCTCCAATCCATTGTAATGGCGCAAAACCATGTATTTCCCGTAGCCTCCTCCGTCATAATTTACGACGCGAACAATGCCATCGAATGGGGCATAAATGGGATTGCCTGTTTCTAAATCTAAGTCAACTCCCGCATGTAATCGACCCCAACGAGGCCCAAAAGGACTCGTTTGTTTTACGATGGAAAGGGGAGGTGACCAATTGCGTCCTGCGGGTAAATTGTATAATTCTAAATCTACTGGCTCATCAAATTCCTTTGCATTAATGTCGTATGGGTCAATCGATTTTGTATCCCATATTGAAAAATAGGAGGCAACTGACACGAAATCTTCCGTGCCAATCGGCGCATTTTCTTCCTCAATTTCCACCACCAATGCTTCACCTTCGTCGATGGAAGTCGTATCAAAATTACTGATGGTCGGATTTATCACCTTCAAAGGTTCATACTTGCGTTCTTGAAGTTCAGAACCCTGAATGGCTGTGGCTTTACTATCTTCCTCTGTACGAAAAGTCAAAGGAGGCAAGTCGTCCAAATCATCTTTCTTCGCCGATTTGTCTTGATACAATGACGAATTCGGTTTGTAGTCGATTTTGGTATTTTTTTTGAAAAGCTTTTTTTCTTGCGCATGACTCGACAAGGCCATCAAGGCCAAAGCCATCCCCAGAAATAGTTTGCTCAATTTCATGTGCTCTTTTTAGTGTAAAGAATTGGCTGCCAACCATCTTTCAGCGTCCAAGGCAGCCATACATCCGCTACCCGCTGCCGTAACGGCTTGTCGGTAAGTCGTATCCTGCACATCTCCACAAGCAAATACGCCCGGGATATTCGTCCGTGAACTTCCTTTTTCTGTGATCAAATATTCTTGCGCATCCATGTCCAATTGACCCTTAAAAATGCTCGTATTGGGTTGATGACCAATCGCCACAAAGAATCCCGTCAATGCAATCTCCTCCGTCGCTTGTGTTACATTATTTTTAATTCGAATTCCTGTCACTCCATTCGCATCGCCCAAGATTTCTTCCGTCTCAGAATTCCAATGAATCTTGATTTTGGGATTGTTTTTCACGCGCTCCTGCATGATTAATGAAGCACGCATTTGGTCCCGACGGACAATTAAATGAACCTCGGTACACAAATTGGCCAAATAACTAGCCTCTTCGGCTGCTGTATCACCCGCACCTACGACCGCAACCACTTGATTACGGTAGAAAAATCCATCACAAACCGCACAAGCCGATACCCCCAAGCCATTAAACTTCGTCTCGCCTTCTAATCCCAACCATTTAGCAGAGGCACCGGTGGCAATAATCACCGAATCTGCTAAGATTTCTGTCGTATCATCAATCCAAACCTTTTTGGGTTGGCTTGTAAAATCTACTTTCGTAGCCATTCCATAACGTACATCCGTTCCAAAACGCTTCGCTTGGTTCTCCAAATCCACCATCATCGCTGGACCATCGATCCCGTTAGGATATCCAGGAAAATTATCAACTTCCGTCGTCGTTGTTAATTGACCACCCGGTTGGCTACCCTGATACATCACCGGATGTAAACCCGCACGGGATGCGTAAATGGCAGCTGTATAACCCGCTGGACCTGAACCAATAATTAAGCACTTAATAGAATTCGACATAATAGGTAAAATGGGACAAAAATGAGTCTGCAAATTTCGTTAAATAAGCTTAGATTCACAAACCTCGAATTTCTCCTTTTTGTTCCTTACATTTGTTCGGTAACCTCATGTCTAACGTATGATTGGTAAAAATATTACGCACAACCTCACCTTTTGGGTTCTGTTGTCCATTTTAATTGGCGTTATCATTGGCCATTTTTTTCCTGAATTTGCCCTTTACCAGGTTTTAGACGATAAAATATCGTACAATTTTCTCGGTACAGAAATTTCAATAGGCAAGAGCTTAAGCGAAGTGTTATCTGGGATATTTATCAGCCTTGTGAAGCTTTTCATTCATCCCATTATCTTTTTGACAATCAGTTTAGGGATTGTCAACATGGGTAATCTAAAGAAAGTAGGTCGTGTCGGTGGTAAGGCACTGCTCTATTTTGAGGTAGTGACTACCCTTGCATTGATTATCGGTTTAGGCGTTTCCCATGTATTGAATCCAGGAGAAGGAGTTATCCGGGCAGACATCGCTGGTGGGGATATTTCAAAATTCACGCAAAAAGCCGCCAGTTTTAGTTGGATGATTTTTCTGAAAGAAAACTTCACCATTCAGGTCCTAGGCTTTTCACTCTTTTTTGGTTCCTTTTTGAACTTCGTTCGTGGCAAGGCAAAGATGATTTCAGGGATGCAGCAGGCCGAACATTGGGTCTTCAAAGGATTGAAATTTGTCATGTATTTAGCCCCATTGGGTGCGCTCGGCGGCATGGCCTACACGATTGGCAAATTCGGCATTCATTCCTTGTTGCCTTTAGCCAAACTCATGGTTTCCGTGTATGCGACCATGGGAATATTTATTTTCGTCATTTTAGCTCTCATCATGCGCAGCTGCGGCGAGCGAATTACGTCCTTTTTGAATTACATCAAAGAGGAATTATTGATCGTGTTAGGAACATCCTCCTCCGAAGCGGCTTTGCCTTCCTTAATGAAAAAGTTAGAAGCCATGGGCTGTTCGAAATCGGTGGTGGGGCTCGTGGTGCCCGCCGGTTATTCATTCAATCTTGATGGAACAAGTATTTATTTATCCATGGCTACGCTATTTTTGGCGCAAGTTTATGGCATCGACTTATCGATCGAACAAATGCTCACCATCATCGGTGTGCTCATGGTTACCTCCAAAGGTGCCGCGGGGGTTACCGGAAGCGGTTTTGTTGTGCTAGCCTCAACCTTAACCGCGCTGCAAGTGATTCCTTTGGAAGGACTTGCTTTATTATTGGGCGTCGACCGATTTATGTCGGAAGCCCGTGCCATCACTAATTTCATTGGAAATGGCGTTGCGACCATTTGGCTCGCGAAACACGAAGGAGAATTTCATCAACCAGAAGCCTAATATAAATTTATGTCCACTTCATCCATACTCAAACAAGATGCTCTCGAGTACCACGCCGGTGGTAAGC
>JBDKFF010000159.1:0-11888 GCA_039798865.1 Bacteroidota bacterium | reverse complement strand
AATAACATCGTCCGACTTCATCCCGAGTGGATGGTGGTTTACAACAACCAGCATCTCTTTAATTTTGGCATTCCTGCTGTACGGCAATACATCACCAAAATTGTTAAGAATATCGTGCAAGAATATGATGTCGATGGTATTCATTTTGATGACTATTTTTACCCTTATCCCGTCAAAAATGGCCATTTCGATGACGATGAGGCCTATGAAAAATATAAATATCCGAATGAAAGCTTAGCCGATTGGCGCAGAAGAAACATCAATTTGCTGGTGGAGGAAATTTCAAAGACCATCAAATCGGTTAACCCACGCGTTAAATTCGGCATCAGCCCTTTTGGTATTTGGCGACATAAAAGTTCAGATCCGGAGTATGGCTCCCCAACTAGAAATGGCTTACAGTCCTATGACGACCTCTTTGCAGATACCGAAAAATGGACGAAAGCAGGCTGGTTAGATTATTTAGCTCCCCAGTTGTATTGGGGTACGACACACAAGGTGGCTACTTTCGCTCCATTAGCGAATTGGTGGAGTGAGCATGGATACGGAAGACCGATCTACATCGGACATGCGGCTTACCACCTGACCGACCAATGGAATTCGAATGAACTAGCGAAACAATTGAGCATAGCAAGGGGTTTAGGACAGGTGAAAGGATCTATTTATTTTAGCTCGAGCCAACTGACGAAAAACATCAAAGGCTGGCGAGATAGTCTACGAACGACACATTACAAACATGTGGCGCTTGTGCCTACCATGCCGTGGTTGGATAGCATTCCACCGACTGCGCCGCATAAGGTTAGCCTTCAAAAGCAGTTGGGAAAATGGACCATGCGCTGGCAAGTCGGCGAACCGAGCCTGGATAACGATCCTCCAGCCTATTACGTGGTTTATAAAATCCGACGGAGCGAAGGGCTTCGAGGGCTAGAAAACCCCGCGAATATTATTTATAAAGGACAAAAAAACGAATACATCATCGATCCATCAGAATTGCAAACGGGCTATGGCTTTGTCGTAACAGCCTTTGACCGATTGCATAATGAATCCCCGGCGGGGACCATCCAATGGATCGTACCAAATACTCCCTAATTATGAGCTTACGATTTTTACATTTGACCGTAAAGGACATTACCGAAGAAACCCAGGATACGAAAACCATCCATTTTTGGCATCCCATTCATGACACCCTGCATTACGCTGCCGGCCAATTTTTGACGGTAATACCAAACATAGCTGGGGAGAAACCGAGACGGAGTTATTCATTGTCCTCTTCACCGGCGACCGACATGTCCCCGGCCATCACCGTGAAGCGCATTCCAGGTGGACTCGTATCCAATTTCCTTTGCGATAACATCAAGGTAGGAGACAGCGTAGAGGTCATCGAACCGATGGGAAACTTTGTCATTGAGCCCGATGCCGATTCCTCAAAAAATTACGTGTTCATTGGTGCAGGATCCGGCGTAACTCCCCTAATGTCGATGATTAAGACATTGCTAAACCGTGAGCCTAAATCAAAAATTCATTTGATTTATGGGTCTCGACATGAAGATCAAATTATCTTCAAAAAGCAATTGGATGCACTAGAAACGGAATTTTCGAATCGTTTAACGGTCCTACACGTCATCAGCCAACCCGCTGCGAATTGGCCAGGATTAAAGGGGCGAATCAACCAAGCATCAACTGTCTATTATTTAAAACAAGAGTTGGGTATCGAGATTGCGAAGGCGCATTACTATTTATGTGGTCCACTCGAAATGATGGAGGAGGTACAAAAAGCCTTAGCCATTTTTGAGGTTCCAACGACCCAAATTCATAAGGAATTATTCAATACGGCCCCGGCCGTTGAAACTGCTGAATCCGACAACGATGTCGCGAGAGAAATCACCTTGGTTTTCGAAGGCAAATCGCATCAAATTACGGTCCAACCACACGAAACGATTTTAGAGGCAGCCTTGGTGGCAGATCTAGATATTCCTTATTCCTGTCAAGCCGGCATGTGCACGGCTTGTATGGGACTATGTAAATCTGGAACAGTGGTGATGGATGAAGAAGATGGCTTAACTGCTGGAGAGATTCAAAAAGGATATATCCTTACCTGCGTCGCCCATCCGAAAAGCGATGGGGTGGTGATTGACCTAGATTAAACTTCAAAGGGGCTTACGCCCCTTTTTTAATTAAATATTCATGCTAAAAATCCCGAGGATCCCAGGCAACCCGCGTATTATCATATAAAACGGCCATACGCGCTAAATCCTCTTCATCTAATTTAAAATCAAACACCTCCGCATTCTCCACCATGCGTTCCGGTTGAATGGATTTGGGAATCGTAATGGCACCCTGTTCGATGACCCAGCGAATCAACACCTGATAGGTAGATTTTCCATACTTGCGCGCGATGTCGATAAGTACCGGATGATCCTTTTTTTGACCCCGAACAACCGGCGCATATCCCTCGACTTGAATATGGTTCTTCCGACAAAACGCTAATTCCTCTGGCAAATAGCAGAATGGACTTAACTCAATTTGATTAATGGCTGGACAGACATTGGCATAAACAAACAAGTCCTCCAAATGCTTTTGGTAATAATTGGATACACCAATCGACTTGACAACACCTTGCTCATAAAGTGATTCCAGCGCCTTCCATGTATCCTTGCGGTGTTGGTCTTTCGGCCAGTGAATCAAATACAAATCCATGTAATCCAATGCCAAATCCTTCATGGATTTATCAAACGCTCGGAGCGTAGAATCGTATCCCATATCATCCATCCACACCTTACTGGTAATAAATAAATCCATGCGAGGCACGCCAGCCTGTTTTAAAGCTTGGCCGACTTCCCGTTCATTTCCATAGATCGAAGCTGCATCGACTAAACGATAACCCAAGGAAAGGGCTGATTCGACCGCTTGGCCGACCTCATCTTGCTGCTGGGGGGCATAAACCCCCAATCCCAATTGAGGCATCAGAACACCATTATTTAATTCAATTGACGGAATTTGTAAAGCCATAGGAATAAATTTAGATTTAAAGCTAGGCAAAATTGATGTATTTTTACAAAAAATATCGTTCATGACCAGACAAGTATCCGCCCAAAACATCACACGCAAATTCTTAGCGAAAGACTTCCAACTTAGCACATGGGAAAGCGTATTGCCCTATTTCGAACAACTAAGCCAAACCGAAATCAATTCCCTTGCGGAATTAATTCAGTTTTGCGAAAATCGCTCGGAATTGGAAAGCTACTTGTCGGAGAACTTCGCCTGGCGCTACATCAAGATGTCCTGCGACAATCAGAATGAGGCACATCAAAAAAGCTATCAGCAATTTGTGAACGAAATCATGCCGCAAGCATCCGTCTATGATGATGCTTGGAATAAAAAGATTATTGAAAGCCCATTCCATACGGAACTTCCTGAAACGGGCTACGCGATTATGTTACGCGGCATGAAGAAATCCATCGAGATTTTCCGTGAGGAAAACATTCCGCTTTTCACTGAACTACAAAATTTACAAACGCAATACGGTGCCGCGACGGGAGCCTTGATGGTGGAGATTGATGGGGAGGAGAAAACACTCCAACAAGCAAATGCCTATTTTGAATCGACTGACCGATCTAAACGCCAAGAGGTCTATGAAAAAGTATCGAGCGCCCGTTTGGAAATAAAAGAAAAACTGGATGAATTGTTTAATAAATTGGTTGAGAAGCGTCATCAAGTAGCTCGGAATGCCGGTTTTGCGAATTACCGAGATTATGCCTTTGCGAGCTTGGGACGTTTTGATTACAGCCCGGCCGACTGCTTTGAATTCCATGATGCGGTGGCAGCTACGGTTGTCCCGATTATCAATGAGCAGGCAGAAAAACGAAAAAAAGCACTCCAATTAGGAGATTTAAAGCCATGGGATAAAGCGGTGGATACTTTGGGAAGAAAGCCCTTGAAACCCTTTGAAACGGGTCAAGAACTTTTGGATAAAACCATCCAGGTATTTTATAACATCGATCCGTTTTTGAGCGAGTGTTTGAAGGAAATGGTCAAATTAGAACGCTTTGATTTGGATTCCCGCAAGGGAAAAAATCCGGGGGGATATAATTACCCCTTGGAGGAAAGTGGCTTCCCATTTATTTTCATGAATGCGGCGGGGCAAGTTCGTGACATGGTGACCCTTTTACATGAGGGCGGCCATGCCGTACATTCCATTTTAACGAAAGATTTAGCCTTGAATGCCTTCCGTAATTTTCCGTCGGAAGTGGCAGAATTGGCATCGATGAGTATGGAATTAATCACGATGGATGAATGGGATCACTATTTCGAAGACCCGAAAGATGCCAAAAGAGCTAAAATAAAGCACTTGGAGGACATCTTGGAGACCTTACCTTGGGTGGCAACCATCGATGCGTTCCAGCACTGGATTTATGAAAATCCAAACCATAGCATCGAAGAACGAAGTGAGGCTTGGGAGAGAATATATTCCCGCTTTTCCGATTCCATCACAGATTGGAAAGGCTTAGAAACGGCGAAGGCTAAACTTTGGCAGAAACAATTACACCTATTTGAGGTGCCATTTTATTACATAGAATATGCCATTGCGCAATTGGGGGCATTGGCCGTTTGGAGAAATTACTGCGCGAATCCTGCGAAGGCTTTGGATCAATATTTAAACGCCTTGAGTCTTGGCTACACCAAACCGATGAAAGAAATCTATGCAACAGCTGGAATATCTTTTGATTTTAGCCGAGGCTATATCGCTGAATTAATGGCTTTTCTAGTTGAAAAAATTCATCAATTAGAAGAAAGCTAATTTTTTTAAACCAAAATTTGGCCTTACTTTTGTAGCGTATTTTTGTCCAAAGAGAACAATGAAATTAAAAAATCTACTTCCAATTGTTGCACTTGCCTTCGTAGCAACCGCTTGTGATTATCAAAAAAACAACCGCATCAAACAAAAAGATGTTCAGGCTGGAAATGAATATGTGTACGGTGTACACCCTGATTCTGCCGCCGCTCAGACAAAGAATACGTATACAGCGAAGCCTGAATTAGAAGTTCGTGCGAATGCGATTCGTGAGAAATTATTTCAAGGAAAAGAGATTTCGAAAGGAAACTAAATACCAATATAGATTAAATACGAAGCCGGTCGATGACCGGCTTTTTTTGTGCCCTTATTGGATTAATAATTCACGAACAAAGGTCAATTGGTACATCATTGCGGTAAAGACAATCGCCCAAAAAATACCTGATAAGGCCATGAAAAAGAGAACTCGTAAAGTTGGCACTTTAAATGACAGAGCGAGTAAACTCCCACCAATAGGCGTAAATAACAAGGGTGTCATCACGGCAATTCCGATGATTCCAAAGCGCTGCCAAACACGAACGGCATAACGCGCACGGCCAGAAAACAATTTGGGTTTCTGCACACGTAGCCTGCTAATCTGCTGAACTAAAAACCGACCAATTGTCAACATGATCGTAACGGTCGTCATCATTCCCGCCCAAGTACAAAGGATGGTCTCAAGCATCGACAAACCTATCCCAAAACCGGTAATAGGACCGGCGACAAACTTAATGGACGAAGCGGCCATGACCGCAAAATAGGCTCCCCACTGCATTAGTTAGCTGCTTGGTAAATCGATACTCCTTGGTCTAAAAACGAGACAAAATGATTGATATCCGCATCAAACGCTACGGGCTTCACCATCGGTGCGGCATCGTTGCGAGGGTCCAACAAAACATAGTGTGGCTGCGCATTGGAATTAAATCGGGTGATTTGAAAATCAAGGTTTTGATCCCCTAAGGTCTTCTTCTCCTGTCCATCTACTTTCGAAACATACCATTTGTCTTCCGCTAATTCCGTTTTGTCATCACAGTATAAAGCAACTACCACATATTTATCTTGCAGGCGTTTTAATACTTGTGGGTCCGACCAGACATTCTCCTCCATCTTACGGCAATTCACGCAGCCATGACCTGTGAAGTCGATGAACAGCGGCTTGTTCACTTTTAGCGCATAGGCCTTCGCCTCCTCAAAATCAAAGAATCCCTGCAAGCCCAAAGGCAGCGTTAGAAAATCTGCATATTTCTTTTGGCCTTGATCGCTTTTGGTGGGTGAGGAAACACTCGCAGCATTGGAACCTTTGAAATCTTGCGAACTCAATGGAGGCAACCAGCCCGACAAGCCTTTTAAAGGTGCACCAAACATTCCCGGAATTAGATAGATGACAAAAGCTAAAACGGCTGTAGCAAATAAAGTTCTTGGCACAGAGAGATTCTTAGCAGGTCCATCATGTGGCAAGGATATCTTACCAAAGAGGTAGAGTGTCAAGGCCGTGAAAATAGCAATCCAAATAGCTAAGAAAATCTCGCGATCTAATATATGCCAGTGATACACCTGATCTGCTACGCTTAAAAACTTAAATGCTAAGGCAATTTCAAGAAAGCCTAGAACGACCTTTACTTCATTCATCCAGTTGCCCGACTTAGGTAAGGACTTCATAAATCCTGGGAAAATCGCAAAGAGGGTAAACGGAATAGCGAAGGCAAGAGAAAAGCCGAGCATGCCGATGATAGGTTTCAAGAATACACCTTGGGAGGCAGCAATCAAGATGGATCCCGCCAAAGGTCCCGTGCAAGAGAAGGAAACCAAAACAAGGGTAAATGCCATAAAGAACACGCCCATTAAACCGCCTTTATCGGACTTCGCATCGACCGAATTCACTAAACCTGAGGGTAGGACGATTTCGAATGCTCCCAAAAATGAGATTCCAAAGAAGATAAAAATGACAAAAAATAACAGGTTCGGAATCCAGTGTGTGCTTAAGAAATTGGCAAAACTAGCCCCCGCAAAAAAGGCAAGTATGGTTCCAAAGAATACATAGATTAGGACGATAAACAAGCCATAAAGAAAGGCAAGCCGTTTCCCACCTTGTTTTTTGGTGAAGAAACTAACCGTCATTGGAATTAAAGGGTACACGCATGGGGTCAACAAAGCCAAAAGACCCGCCCCCAAGGCTACAAAAAAGAACTCAATCAGCCCACCTCCCGCTACATCAGAGGCTTTTTTTTTTGAGTCCTCGCTGGCTGAAATCTTGAAATTACCTTTAATCGGCACGCACAATCCACTCTCGTTCGAACAGGTTTGGGAATCGTAAGCCCCATCAATAACCCAATTCTCCGAGGTGATTTTTACCTTTTGGCGAAACTCCCCCTGCTCCGTAAAGTAGGTATAGGTACCACCCCAAATTTCTTTATCCTCCTTGCTATGTGGATTAATTGCCTTCAATGGACCTATCGCTTCAACACCCAATCCGGGTTTAATGCTCACGGTAGTCACAACCGGACCTAATTCTTTGTCGAAATCCGAGGAATATAAATACCAGCCTTTATCAATACTAACTTTAAAGATCACTTCAGCTTCTTGCCCAACAGCAGGCTGAGCAGGAGACAAAGTCCATGACCATTTCGCAGGTGTAATCTTCTGACCAAAAAGCTGGACTGAAAAGAACAGCAACAGTGCGATGTATTTTAATTTCATTGCGTGAAAAATTAATGCGACTCAAAATTACGGTTTTTTACCGGGATATAAACGCGATGTTTGCTCACATTGTTTACCAATTTATCGTTTTTCTATTCAGATAAAAAAACGTAATTTTACACCCTTAAAATACGTAATCAAGAACATCATTTATTCATGGCTGCTAGCACATTCCCAACCCAACGAGACAACGAAATTTTTTCATTGATTAGTCAAGAGGCTCACCGACAAGAATTCGGTATCGAGTTAATTGCATCTGAGAACTTCACATCGCCACAAGTGATGGAAGCGCAAGGAAGTGTATTGACGAACAAATATGCGGAGGGGCTTCCAGGAAAGCGTTATTATGGGGGTTGTGAAGTGGTGGATGAAGTAGAAACCTTGGCGATTGAGCGCGCGAAAAAATTATTTGGCGCGACCTGGGCAAACGTTCAACCCCATTCAGGTGCACAAGCGAATGCTGCTGTATTTTTATCATTTTTAAATCCCGGCGATAAAATCTTAGGCTTTGATTTGTCGCACGGCGGTCACTTATCGCACGGTTCACCCGTAAACTTCTCGGGAAAATATTTCCAAGCCTTCTTTTACGGCGTAGAAAAAGAAACGGGGTTAATCGACTGGGACAAAGTAGAAGCTACCGCAGTAAAAGAGAAACCAAGATTGATCATTTGTGGCGCGTCAGCGTATTCACGTGACTGGGATTATGCACGTTTACGTGCCATTGCAGATCAAGTTGGGGCGATTTTATTGGCCGACATATCTCACCCATCCGCTTTGATTGCAAAAGGTTTATTAAACAACCCGATGCAACATTGCCATATCGTTACGACCACGACACACAAAACCCTTCGTGGACCACGTGGTGGCTTGATCATGATGGGAAATGATTTTGAGAATCCATTTGGATTTAAAACACTAAAAGGGGATTTGAAGTTAATGTCGGCATGTCTTGATGGCGCCGTGTTCCCAGGAACGCAAGGTGGTCCTTTGGAGCATGTGATTGCTGCGAAGGCGATTGCATTTGGCGAGGCATTAACGCCAACATTCGAAACGTATGCGAAGCAAGTGCAGTCAAACGCACAAGCGATGGCAAAAGCATTCTTGGCGAAAGGATATGATATTATCTCAGGAGGTACAGATAACCACTTGATGTTGATCGACTTACGTCCAAAAGGATTAAGCGGAAAATTAGCTGAAAATACATTGATTCAAGCTGATATCACGATTAACAAAAACATGGTACCATTTGACGACAAATCACCTTTTGTTACTTCGGGTATGCGTGTGGGTACTGCGGCGATGACAACGCGTGGATTGAAAGAATCGGATATGTCTCAAATTGTGGACATGGTTGATAAGGCCTTGATGAACCACGATAATGAAGCGGTATTAAAAGCGATCAAAGGAGAAGTAAATGAATGGGTGAAGCAATTCCCATTATATCTATAATAAGCGAAAATGGCATTAGATCAAGATTGGGACGATGAATTAGACGAGGAGAAAGACGGGACCGAAATGTCTTTTCTGGATCACCTGGAGGAGTTGCGCTGGCACATCATCCGGTCCATTGCCTCTATCTTGATTTTTACGATTGCGGCCTGGATTTTCCGAAATGAAATTTTCGGTATCATCATCATGGGTCCTACGAAGGTCGATTTTTGGACGAATCAAGTTTTATGTCGTTTGGCGGATGCAACAGGGATGACCAGTCTCTGCATGCAGCAAGCAGATTTCATCTTACAAAGTCGGGAGGTATCCGGTCAATTCATGATGGCCTTGACACAATCGATCATTGTGGGTTTGATGTTTGCCTTTCCATATGCGTTTTACGAGGTTTGGCGCTTTATTCGTCCAGGTCTTAAGTCTAAAGAATTAAAAGCTGCGCGCGGCGCCGTTTTCTGGGTATCCTTGTTGTTTTTCATCGGGGTGTCCTTCGGCTACTTTGTCGTTGCACCGATGGCCATTAATTTCTTGGCCAATTTCAAATTGGATCCATCCATTCAGAATCAATTTGACATCAACGATTATATTTCCTTGTTGTCGATGTTGACCCTAGCCTGTGGATTGACGTTCCAATTACCCATGATTGCATTCGTGTTATCGCAGGTTGGCATTTTAACGCCTTCCTTCATGCGCGAATACCGCAAGCATGCCTTAATCGTCATCTTGTTAGTGGCAGCGATTATTACGCCATCGCCGGATGTGATTTCCCAACTGTTGGTCGCCTTCCCATTATTTGGGTTATATGAGATCAGCATCATCGTTTCGGGCCGAGTATTGCGCAGAAAAATGCGTGAAGAAGCTGCAGAAGCAAACGACTAATACCTTATGAATTATCTATCGGCGGAAAATATTTCGCGTAATCTTGGCGAACGCTGGGTGTTTAAAAACCTGTTTTTCGGCTTGCAAAAAGGCGAAAAAGTAGCGCTCATCGGAAAAAATGGAACCGGCAAAACGACCTTGATGGAATCCATCATGGGCATGCAATCCCCCGATGAAGGCAAGATTACCATCCGCAAGGGAATTCGGGTCGGATACCTTCCTCAAAATCCTATTTTCGAGGAAAACGAACGCGTCTTGAATTACCTTTTCTCCGACGATCTACCCAGCGCCGTAGCCATTAAGGCCTATGAAAAAGCCATGCTTTCCGGTGATCCCCAAGAGCTTGAAGATTCCTTTGCGCTGATGGAAGCGAATAATGCCTGGGACTATGAAGCGCGCGCTAAACAAATTATTAGCCGCTTAGGGATACCGGATGGGGACCAACAAGTTTCTACCTTATCCGGAGGACAAAAGAAGCGTCTTTCGCTGGCTAAATTATTGATCGAAAGTCCAGATATTATGATTCTGGATGAGCCGACCAACCACTTGGATATCGAGACGATTGAATGGCTAGAAGGTATCTTATCTGGGCCAAATGTTACCGTTTTGGTGGTATCTCACGACCGATATTTCCTCGATAAAGTTTGCAATAAAATGATGGAGCTTGCCAATGGCTCGATCTATACCTACGAAGGGAATTACGGCTATTTCCTAGAGAAAAAAGCGGAACGTGAAGCATCGGAAGCGAGCACTGTGGCCAAGGCCAAAAACCTATATCGCAAAGAATTAGAATGGATGCGTCGCCAACCCAAGGCGCGTGGAACCAAAGCCCAATACCGAATCGATGCATTTGCTGAAACGGAAGAAGTGGCCCATCGCAAAGTCGATGATAGCAAGTTGGAGTTAAACATTCAAATGTCCCGTTTAGGGAATAAAATCATTGAAATCAACCACCTGAAAAAAGCCTGGGGCGAGAAGAAAATCGTCAATGATTTCACCTATACGTTTAAGAAAAAAGATCGCATTGGCATTGTGGGAAAAAACGGTGCCGGCAAGACTACCTTTCTTCAATTACTGACGGGGTTGGAACAACCCGATTCAGGAACCATCGATCCTGGTGAAACGTTGGTCATCGGCTATTACACGCAATTACCCTTCGAATTCAAACCCGAACAACGGGTGATTGATACCATCACAGAAATTGCGGAGGTGATTCCCTATGGTAAAAACGAATCCTTAACACCGAGTCAATTTTTGAGTAAGTTCTTGTTCCCAACGGCCCAACAATACACCCCGGTGTCCAAGCTATCCGGTGGCGAAAAGAAGCGATTGCAATTAATGCAGGTGTTGGTCAAAAATCCCAATTTCTTGATTCTGGATGAGCCGACCAACGACCTGGATTTAGATACCTTACAACTCTTGGAGGACTTTCTAAGTGAGTTCCAAGGATGTTTATTATTGGTATCGCACGACCGTTATTTCATGGATAATTTGGTAGACCAATTAATCCTTGTTGAGGGCGAAGGCGAGGTCAATTTCTTCAATGGAAATTATACGGATTACCGCATCTCGCTGGAAAATAAAGAAAAAGAACCTGCTCCTGTTACAAAGGCGCCTGTGATTGAGACTCCCGTTACCCCCGTTCAAAAGGGCGCTAAGCTGAGCTTCAAAGAACAGAAGGAGTTTGAAGAATTGGAGAAAGAAATGGCCACATTGGAGTCGGAAAAAGAGGTGCTCATCGAAAAACTGAATGGCGGCTCGGAGGATTTTCAGTTGTTGGCCGACTGGGCAAAAGCCATTGAAGCAATCAAGAATACCCTAGAAGAGAAAGAATTACGCTGGTTAGAACTATCGGAAAGAGCATAAACCATGGATCCATTAGAAGGCAAAACGTTAAAGTTTATTGTAGAATATTTAGTAGACAAATATGGTTGGGAAGGGCTTGCTAGCCGCATCCGGATCAATTGCTTCGCGCATGAACCGAGTGTGAATTCAAGTTTAACCTTTCTTCGAAAAACGGAATGGGCAAGAAAGAAGGTAG
>JBDKFF010000158.1:0-2609 GCA_039798865.1 Bacteroidota bacterium | reverse complement strand
TCCCGACTCATCTCTCCGCTCAAATATTGAACCACCCATTTATACTCCAAGCCCATCCACAGCAAGGCGTCTTCGCTGATTCCTTGGGCCAATAAACCCTCAACCTCTTCTACTAAACCTGTGTTTAAACGCGATCGCAAACGATTTGAAATACGCTGCCGACGAAGCTCTAGCGCAGGATTTAAGCCAAAGACGTCGAATTCGAAATCAAACTCCAAAGCCTCCGTCAAGAAATCCGGCTTCCGCGAAAATTGGTATTGTTGAATCAATGACTCGATATACAAACCCGTACCTCCACAAAGAATGGGCAATTTACCTCGTTGGGAAATTTCTTGAATCGCATCCACCGCCTCCGTCTGAAAATGTGCCACCGAATAAGGATCCCCAACCACATGATTATCAATCAAATGATAGGGAACTTCTCCATATTCCCCCAAATCTTTTCCTGTCCCAATATCCAGTCCCCGATAAATTTGTCGGGAATCTGCCGAAACAATCTCCCCTTTCAGCTTCTTCGCCAATTCAACCGCTAAAGCCGTCTTCCCACTCGCCGTGGGGCCCAATAAAACCAATACCCTAGTTTTCATAGACATAGCGTAGTTTTAAATTCCCCGGACTGTATTGTTCCGCTTCCTCAAAGGATGATACAAGCATACGCTTGCCTGAATTCACTTTAAAAAACATGGGAGGCGTTTGACTGACTACATGAAATCCGGCCGACAAAAATCCCTTACCCGAACTCGAACCCAAGTCAATATACGTCATGACATGATGAACAGGTTCCATGTCATGATAGGCTTGTAAGAATTTGGTAAGACCACCCACGAGTCGAATATCTGAAAGAGTCACCAACTTGATTAATTCGCCCGACAAGAGCCCTTCCATACCTTCCTCTTTCATAACCATCGGTTTTCCAAACACCGCTACCGCCAACAAAGGGCATCCCTCCCATTCGAATTCACTGGTAATTCCACGGAACTGTCGATGAGGGGGTACCACACAAGCCAAATAAGTTTGTCCTTTGGAAAATCCCAAGACGTGATTTTTATCCAAAAAATGCCGAGCTACTTCCGCTGAAATCGATACGATACGAGTATCTCGAGCAAAAACGGATTTAGTACGATGCAGTCGGGCTAAAATCTGCCTTTTCCACAAATCCGGATTTTGATTCACATCCTCCTCCCAAATTTGCCAGGCTTTGGGAAATTTCCTTAACCAACTTTCCCAAGCATCTGTATCAAATTGCTTCATTCCTTTGGAAGAAAGCAATAAAATCGATAGCCCAGAAGAAGGATGCTGCCAATGCTGCTGAGAATCTACCTGCTGAACAAATTGATTTGCTTCCAGAAAAGTTATGAAGTCGGGATGAAACATTTTGCAATATTACGGATATAAATCAGTAGAAAGAGGGCTCATTGTACTTTGTGAACTAAAAAACAATTGTACTATGGATTATCGATTTGAGGCGAGTAGAAAGGAAGTATCAACATTTACGAATCAGGAAATACGAGATAATTTCTTAATTGAGCACATATTTTCAGCCGATCACATCAATTTAACCTATACGATTTATGATCGTATGATTATCGGTGGGGCAATGCCTGTGATGAATACCTTGCATTTACCCAATCCCGAGAAGTTACGCGCAGAGTATTTTTTGGAGCGTCGTGAATTAGGCATCATCAACGTAGGTGGCGAAGGTACGGTTCATGCCGATGGGCAATCGTTTACGATTGGAAAATTAGGGGCTGTATATGTAGGAAAAGGGACTAAAGAAGTAAATTTCAGCTCCACCTCCAGTGAAAACCCAGCTCAATTTTACCTGCTTTCCGCTCCGGCGCATGCGATTTTCCCTTGTGCGAAATTAGATAAGGAACAAGTGCAAACAGTGGTTTTGGGAAGTTTAGAGACATCCAATCACCGCACCATTTATAAGTACATCCACAACGAAGGTATTCAATCTTGCCAGTTGGTGATGGGACTGACCATTTTGGAACCGGGTTCTATATGGAATACCATGCCAGCGCACGTACATGACCGTCGGATGGAAGCTTATTTATACTTTGATGTAGCTCCAGAACATGCCGTGCTTCACCTAATGGGCGAAACGCATGAAACCAAGCACATTTGGGTACATAATCACCAAGCGATTATCTCACCTCCTTGGTCGATACATAGCGGCGCAGGTACAAAGAACTACTCGTTTATTTGGGGTATGTCCGGTGAAAACAAAGATTACACAGACATGGATTTTGCAGAAATTTCAGCTTTACGTTAATATGAAAAAATCAATTTTCTCAATCCTCCTACTCGTAGGGGGATTTGTTTTGAAAGGCCAAAACTATTCCGAAAAGATGTCGGCGAGCATCATGCACACCCATGCCGACTCCATCGCGGTCAAAGTGGGCAAACCCGCCGGTTGGGATTATGAGCAAGGTCTCATCCTGAAAGCCTTGGAAAAAATGTACCAAAGAACTGGGGATGCCAAGTATTTCAATTACATCAAGAAGAACATCGACAGCTTCGTGGATGATCAGGGCAATATTCGCACCTATCATTTCAATGAGTTCAACTCGGATAATATCACGACAGGTCGTATGCTCTTGTAT
>JBDKFF010000157.1:0-5954 GCA_039798865.1 Bacteroidota bacterium | reverse complement strand
ACAAGTAAACGATGCCATTGTGACCTTCATGAAAAACTTGGACGCCGAAAATTTAGGAGACCGCGTAGTTGGGGTTACACTCTCCGAATTTGGTCGGACAGTTCATTCCAATGGGAGTACGGGTACCGATCATGGAACGGTGGCTCCCATGTTTGTATTTGGAAATTCTGTCAAAGGGGGGATTATAGGTGCTAATCCCAAAATTCCGTTGGATTATAAAACGAGTGATGAGTTGCCGGCGAGCTATGATTACCGACAAGTATATGGATCACTCTTGAATCAATGGATGGGTAATGATGCTAAGATTACGAATGATATTTTATATCGCGAATTCCCAAAGATTCAATTAATCAAGTTGTTCAATGATGCGGACGGTGATGGGGTCAGTGATGAGCTGGATAAATGTCCCGCTACGCCCTTGGGAGCGGTGGTTGACCTAAATGGGTGTGAAATATTTGGCTTACCTGCAGCTAACTATAGCTTAAAAATGAATGCGACTACCTGTCCGGGTATGAGCAATGGGGGGATGAGTTTGGAGTTTGGGGACAAAAAATACACCTATTTAGTGGATGTCAAAGGACCTTTAAATTATGCCAAAACACTCAAGGCCATAGGAGGCGCGAATCAATCCTTGGAAAAATTGAGCTTGGGGAATTACCAGCTGAGCATCTCGATTGAAGGGCAAAAGGATTACCTGCAACGCTTTGATTTTCAGATAACGGAACCCGCGAGTTTGCTTGTTCAATCGATTGTTAAACCTGAAACGTCTATGCTTGAGCTTAACTTGAGTGGAGCGAAACTTTACTACATTCAATTGAATCAAAAAATTCACGAAGTCCGTGAATCAAGCTGGTCGGCGGAATTAACCAAAGGTCCCAATTTAATCAAAGTATGGACTGATCAGGCCTGTCAAGGAAACTATTACAAGGAAATTTTCCAATCGGAAAACATCCGATGTTACCCGAATCCTTGTGAAGATGAACTGCAAGTATATGTCGCTGGGCAGGATGACTATGTGGAGATCCAGCTGATGAATTTACAAGGGGGGATCGTGTACAAAGCGCATAAGCAACTGGATGTTAATCGGGTAGTTCAACTCGTCGTTAGCGATTTAAAATCAGGCATTTACCTCGTACAAGTAAAAGGAAATACAGTGAACCAACAAGCTAAAATTGTCAAAAAATGATCCGATCTATTTACGCAATCGTTATCTGTTACCTACTTTTTTCGTGTGGCGCTGCACCGGCTGAGGCCCCGACGCCCATGACACCGGCTGTGCCTGAGAAGGCTCCGGATGCTGTAGATTTAGGTAAACCCTTAAATAATACAAGCTGTTTGGAGGCGCTTAATTCCAATCAAGTGGAATTTTCTTGGACACCGGTGGCGACGGCAACGAGCTATGAGCTGAAGATCACAAATCTGAAGACGAATGTAACCGAAACGAAAGCCGCCAGTACGAGTCCTGCGCTAATTAGTTTGTCGGTCGGGGAGACCTATGCCTGGTCGGTCGTTTCAAAATCCACCAAAACAAGCTTAACGGCCACGTCGCCGGTATGGAAATTTTACTTTGCGGGCCCGGGTGAGTTAAATTTGGCTCCCAATCCGGCCCAACTCATTTCGCCCAAATCAGGGGAGGCAGTAGATCCGGAAAATGGACAGTTTAAATTGAGCTGGAAAGCGACGGATAACGATACGCCGAGCGCGACTTTGTCCTACGAGGTCTATTTTGGAGAGGATTTTGGCAAAGTATCTCTGCTGAATGTTCCGGCACTCAAGACAAGCAATACAAGCGTCGGAGTCCCGGTACAATCAGGCAAGGTATATTATTGGCAGGTTAAAACGATGGATGGGAAGTCGGCGAGTTATTCAGCTGTCTATGGGTTTCGGGTGAATTAGAATTAGATTTTAATATCCATTTAAAAGTTTCAATTATGTGATTTTAATAGCAATATTTTTTCAGGTTTAAACTCAATATCTGATTCTAAATTTTCAAATATCAACTAGGCGAAAAGGTCATCTGAGAAAATAAAATAATGAAACGAACTCATTTGAGCAGATTTGTACTCAATTGAACAAATTACTATCTAAAAAAAAATTAACATTTGTTATAACGTTTGAACGTTAATCAGAAACTTTAAATAACATCTAAAGTATTTAATTATATAAAACGAATAATTAATTCAAAAAAAATATTGTATGGGAAATTTCGGGAATTCATTTAGTAGAGAGTTGGGGAAAAATACTGGCAAAGTAGCATCTAATTTGATATTTGGGGATAAATGGTCTACTCCTAAACGTGTAAGCGCTACAGTAAAAGCTGCGGAAATTAAAGCTTCAGAGTCTAAAATTAAGGCTGAAGCTCTTTTAGAAAAAGCTAGGCTTCAAAAACATGCTGCAGAACTAGAGTACGAATTAGAAATTGACAAAATAAAATTAGAACAAGAATTTGCAAAAATGAAAGATGAGGAAGCTCAACTTCAAGAAATTGTAAAAATGTCTTTTAATTCAAATTCGGATGATATTTTCCAAAATTTAAACGAATTGTTTTCGATTATTAGAGCCAAAAATTCAGAAACATATTATCAGATTTCCGTAGAAAAAATAAAACTAGGAATTTTTAAATTAGAACAAATCGGTGCAATAAAGGAAGCCGAATTTTTTAAAGAAACCTTAATCAAACATGAGGAAGAAAATATATTTAAACAGAAACTAGCTACAGAAGAGGAACAAAAAAATAAAATGAACAGAAAAAAGAAGTTCAATATGAAATTAATTATTCTTGGAATTTCGATTATCCTGTGTTCAGTTTTGTGGTTTACCGATCATGGATTAATAGCATTTGCCTTGGGAATTTATGGAATAGCTGGATCTCTAATTTTTATTATTTCAGAATATTTTGACATTAAACTTTAAATCAAAACACATAATTATGAAAAACCAATTCGAAATAGACAGAAATATTAGTATCACAGATGAAGAATTTCATATTTTAATTTTAACGTATCCAATTTTTTTGGTAGCAAATTCTGATAATAATTTTGCAGACAATGAAAAAGTATTTCTAATAACAATACTCAAAAATTTTATAGAATCTGCTTACAGAGGGTCCTTAAATAATGAAGAAATAGAAAATTTGACCAATAATTATATCGAAGACTTTGAATTTTTAGTTCAAAATGAAACCAAATACAAAAAAGAATTTTTAAACATACTTAAATCTTACGGGCAAGAGATAAGACATTCAATTAAAGATTTAATTCTAGAAATTGCGGAAATTTCAGATGGGATTAGTATTGAAGAAAAACTATCAATCGATGAAATAAATGAATACTTATCTTAATTACATTTATACATTTATGCGCCATTTAAATTGGTGACCTTCATAAGAATTTTATAATTGTTTAAATTTAATTTTCATTGAAACAATTATAAATTCTCTATGTTTCAATTGAATGAATTTCAACCACAAATCTTCTCAGGTCCATCTAACTGAAAATTTAAATACACTTGAAAGTGATTGTTGGCATCGATTAGTCACCGGAGCTCAAAAAAGCAGACATCCCTTTCACACGCCCAGTGTGGCAAGTTTCTCCACAGAGGGCATCAGTTTGCGAACAGTCGTGTTACGTAAAGCAATAGCAGAAACGCATGAATTACGATTTCATACGGACATTCGCAGTCCCAAATGGGAAGAATTAGACTTAAATCCATCCATCAGCGCGTTATTTTATGATGCATCCGCACGAATTCAATTACGGATAAAAGGCAAAGCAAAACTTCATGTTAATAATGAGCTAACTCGTGAAGCTTGGGAAAAAACGACTTTATCCAGTCGGAGATGCTATTTAACCGAATTTAGCCCTTCAAGTTTAACTTATCAGCCTACGAGTGGACTCAGCGAAGCGGTCGAACAAGAAAACCTAAGTTTAGAGGAAAGTGAATCAGGGTACCAAAATTTTGGGATCGTGGCAATACAAGTCCAATCCATCGATTGGTTGTGGCTGAATCATGCGGGGCATCGCAGGGCCTTATTTGATTATGAAACAGCGAATTTTCAATGGATGATACCCTAAAAATCGATAAATTGTTTGATTTAATTCATTCCAACTAGTTGATTTTTGAATTATTTTTGAAATTATTTAATCACTACATGAAAAGGCTAATTACGATAATCGGTCTTCTTATTAGTTCATTCGAATTACTTGCACAAACGGGTATAGGCACGACGACACCACATCCGTCGGCAAAACTTCATGTAAACGCGAGTGATAAAGGTTTTTTACCTCCCCGAGTAACGTTAGTTAATTCAACGGATGCATCGACGATTCCGAGTCCAGCCGAAGGCTTATTGGTCTATCATTTGGGATCTGCTGGATTACAGGCGGGCTATTATTATTGGAACGGATCAAACTGGACAACCATCGCCACAGCCTTATTGTCCGGTGATAATGTTCAAGCGGCTAATCTTGTCAAGCTATACCAAGAAGCGTATTCAACAGCTTCGAATAAAGCACCGAGTACCGGTGGATTTAGTTTTACGGTGCCCGTTTCGGGTAGGTACGAGTTTAATTTTAATTGCACGGGGTGGAATGCAAACGGCTCGAAAGTCGTCTTAACCTTCAATATACGCCAGGGAACGACTGTTTTAGGATCCGATTATCATGAATCAACGAGTAGTAATGTTTGGGCAGAATACGAAGGGCGAGTGGAAGTAAACTTAACTGCTGGGGTCACCTATAATGCACAGGTTGTCACCACGACAGGAAGCCGAGATACCCGGGATTGGGATAAAATATTCTATAAACTAGTAGCTGGCAATCTTCCGATTAACCAACACAACGCATCAACAAATATTCAATTGAATAATAATTTCCTATCCAATGATGGGGGAAATGAAGGTATACGAATCGATAATGATGGCAATGTAGGGATAGGAACAAGTTCACCAACTTCGAGATTAAATGTCGTGGGAGATGTAAATGTTGCCGGGGCATTGAATGTAAGTGGTTCTTCGAATGTGAACCTACAAACACCTGCCGTATTAATAGGCGCATCCAGCGGCGATGAAGGAGGTGAAATGCGATTATCCTTGGCACAAACCAATCAATCCTTAAACAACAACGTGATCATGGATGTCTATCGCAACCAATTGCGTTTTTTGGAGGGTGGAGGAAGTGCGCGAGGCGTAAACATTGATTTGAGTAAAGCCCCAGCGGGAGCGAGTGGAGAGCTGATTTGGAAAGCGAGTGGAATTGTTAATGCGGGAACTTTTGTGACCTTGGATAACATCCGAGCTACGGTACCCGCCAGCGGTAACAGAGGCTTAAGTATCGCAGCAACCTCAACAGGTTTTTCGGCCAATATATCCGCTTACTATGCAATGAATGGGGGCGTTGCAGGTTCAGCCACCAATAATACGTCCATAACCACTTCAGCTACAGGTTCTCTTTTTGGATGGAATTTCCCAACGGAAGGAGATGGGTCCTATTATACGATCGTTGATAAGACAAATAATCGAATGTACCGGATAACCTTGATGATCGGATCGGGGTATAATACAAACTTTATCTCAATAGAAAGGCTGTTTTAAGAATTGGTACTTAAATATTCTCCAACGATAACCGCTAAATAAATTTATCTATCCTTAATCAGGATTGTTTGATAAATTGTTTTGGAAACCAACATATCCTGATGAAAAATTCAAGCTATTACTACGTCATTATTTTTCTATTTGCACTGAGCAGTTGCACAACGAAATACTACGAAGGAAACCACATCAAAGTAAAAGATGATCTCATCACGTATGATTCCCAGATTATAGAAAAGGGAATCGTTACGGGAATCTACAAAAGATACTTATTCGGTGATCGTTTTGGTGTTCCAAAAGATGCTTTTAATACACCACTCAACATGGAACTTGACGTAGAAGACGGAAAGATTATTTCCGCCCGAAT
>JBDKFF010000156.1:0-5969 GCA_039798865.1 Bacteroidota bacterium | reverse complement strand
TATTCCTAAAAAGAATAGAATAATAATAGCCGAAATTGTAAGATGTAAATCATGACCCTCCTTAGGATTATCCCAGATAAAATAGGTAATTAAAGTGGCAGCAAAAATAGCAACACCTCCTAAGGTAGGAGTAAGCTTTTTGTGTGAACTTCGTGATTTAATTTCAGCCATTAAATCCTTAAGCCGTGAAATATTAATTATGACAGGGATAGCTGTTAGCGTAATAAATAAAGCTACAACAAAAGAAATAACAAGCTGAAAATCCTTATTCTCAATTAATTCTAAATAATTCATAAATTATTTGATCACACGTTTCTTACTATGAGTTGTCGAACCATTTCCATAAATTTCAAATGGTTGAGTATTTTTTGTAATAATTTGTCCGATTCCAACGACACTATGTGTGGCAACACTCACCCCTCCTACTATGGTAGAATTAGCACAAATCCATGCTCCGTCATCAATATTAATGGGTTTACTCATCAAATCAAATGAAGTCGAAGTATAATCATGATTTCCTGTTAACAATAACGCATTTTGTGAAATACACACATGATTACCTATCTCAACATCTGAAATATTATCAATCCATGCCGCTTCGCCAATCCAAACGTGATCACCAATTCGCAATTTCCAAGGCAACTTTATCTTTACCCACGGTTTAATCACGCATGATACGCCTACACGAGCACCCATTAACCTAAGGATACCTACTTTAAATCGACTTGGGTAAGGGATATTCGTTAAGAAAAATAGATTGGAAAGAATTAGCCAGATGAGATATCTTAACTTATCCCAAATATTCACATGTAGCGAATGCTTAAACGAAGATAAATCAACGACTTTGTTATCCATTTAGGGTATTCTTTTTAGGTAATACTAACAAAAACCGAATCAAGATAATGTAAAATACCCAATACGAAAAATCCAATGGCCTACCACCAGTAAACACAGACACAAACAAATTAATATAAAATAGACTTATAAAGTTTTGAAATACGTTTTTGGTCTTAATTCCAAGAATTATGTAGTAAACAATAAACAGGTTGAAAATACAAAATAGAAGACATCCCAGGATACCAAAATTAACAAAAGCTTCTAAAGCTGGAATATCGACATACCAAAATTTATACCCCTTACCAAAAATAAAATCAAACCAGTCCCTTGAAATAATTCGTTTGATAAAAGCAATATTTTGAACACGGTTAAGAGCTGACGCATCCTGCGGAGTAGATGAGTTATTAATTCCTAATCCCGTATTAATTGCACGTAGTAAAAAATCATAAGCCTGATCCGAATACCTATTGAATGTTTCGACAATACGAAAAGCCCTATTTAAATACTGAATTATTAAAAAAAGGACAAAATAGTAAATTAAAATATACCGATTCGATTTAAATGCGTTCTTAAAACTATAATTAGCGAATAATAGGTAAAATAGGATACTCAAACCCAGAGAAATAAAATTTCCCCTGGTTTGAGTTAAAATTAAAACAATAAAACTTACCAATAAATTGATGTGTGCAATTAACTTTAAAAGGATACTCCGATTACCAATAAAGTCATAATTGCTTCGCTGTATTACTAAAAATGACATAATTAGTCCCGCAACTGCATTACGACCAAATACGATGGGATTACCTGAAAAATCTTCTCCAGTCCCCTTATTGTATTGGACAGTAGCACGAGCACCAAGTACATAATTAGGATTCGTCGAAATTGAATAAATTAACGATACATTATTCAATAAGGTAACCAAAATGATCAATAGCGGTAAATAGTATTGAATGGAATTATCAACCCGAAAAACGCAGTAAATAAATCCTATTAAAATCGTAAAATTAATTGCATCAACGATTAATGATGACTTTTGGCTATTGTAAAAAAGAAAATAAAAAAAACCTAAGAAAAAAAAACTTAAGCCCGTGAAGGCCAAAGTCTCATTCCCTTTATAAAAATACTTTAACGGAATATGATTCAGCATCAGCACCAAACCTAAACAGTAAACAATCCCTGTAAAAACAGATGTTTGACCTATTCCAATTAATTCCTTTAGAAAATAGATAAAAGGAGGGGCGATCCAGATAAGCACTATACCCAGTGAAACTTTCCAATTAAATATTTTATTCTCTAACAAAGTAAAAATATATTATAATGGAAATAGTTGAAGTGATTCCGTTTGGATTCGAACCAAAGACCTACTGCTTAGAAGGCAGTTGCTCTATCCAGCTGAGCTACGGAACCAAAATTAAAAAGTCAATTTAGCTAAACGTGCAAGCACTCTTAACTAAATTGACTGTGTCGGGGTGGCAGGATTCGAACCTACGACCTCTTGGTCCCAAACCAAGCGCGATACCGGGCTACGCTACACCCCGAAAAACACTGCGGAGAGAGAGGGATTCGAACCCTCGGTACCGTTTCCAGTACGCATGTTTAGCAAACATGTCCTTTCGGCCTCTCAGGCATCTCTCCTAGCATTTAAGAGAGTACAAAAATAAGATTATTTATTTAAGATGCCAAATATCTGGCAAAAAAAACAACATTTTTATAAATCAAATACAGACACCGACTTACCTGGCAAAGAGGTTTTACCCATTAATTCAAGGTCAACTTGACGAGCTGCTTCACGGCCTTCCGAAATAGCCCAAACGACCAATGACTGACCTCGACGAGCATCTCCTGCTGTAAACACCTTGTCTACCAAGGTTTTATAAGATGGGTTAGCAGAAATATTACCGCGATCATCTAAAGATCCCCCTTGATCCTTTAACTCGTCAATTAAACCTGAATGATCCGTATGTAAGAAACCTGCAGCAATGAGAGCCAACTCACAAGGAATTTCCCGAATATTTATAATTTCTTGTTCAAGTTTACCGTCTACATGTTTATAGGAAATATCTCCAATCAATAATCCTTTCAACTCTCCCTTTTCATTTTTAACAAATTCTTGCAAGGATATAGACCATAATCGTTCAGCCCCTTCCTCATGGGAGGTTGAAGTTCGTAACATATTTGGCCAATTAGGCCACGGTGTATTATCTGCACGTCCTACTGGAGGCTTAGGCATAACCTCTATTTGTGTGATTGATTTTGCCTTATGACGATTTGATGTTCCTACGCAGTCAGAGCCTGTATCTCCCCCACCAATCACAACTACGTTCTTTCCAGTTGCCAAAATGTCTCCTGAAGTATACGCTTCACCCTTATGATTTTTTATTACATCAATACCCGACACACGTTTATTTTGTTGCGACAAAAATTCCATGGCTGGATAGATTCCAATCGCATCATTCCCTTTGGCCTGAATTAGACGCGGCGTTGTAGAACCTGTTGTCAAAATGATCGCATCAAATTCCTGCTGTAACTTATTCAATTTAATATCTGAGCCAATAGTGGTATTCGTAACAAAACTGATACCTTCTTTTTCCATAACGGACACTCGACGGTCAATAGTTGACTTGTCTAATTTAAAATCAGGTATTCCAAAACGCAACAAACCACCAATGCGATCCGCGCGCTCATAAACAGTAACTAAATGTCCTGCTTTATTTAATTGACTAGCTGCTGCCAAACCTGCTGGACCCGAACCAACCACAGCGACCTTTTTACCTGATCGTTTTGCGGGAATCTGAGGGACAACCCAACCTTCGGCATACGCTTTTTCGATAATTGATTTCTCAATCATTTCAATAGCAACAGCTGGCTTATTGATTCCTAATACGCAGGCTGATTCACATGGAGCAGGACAGATTCGTCCCGTGAACTCTGGAAAATTATTTGTCGAAATTAAAATTTCAAACGCATACTTCCAGTTTTGCTCATAAACTGCATCATTAAATTCAGGAATAATATTTCCAAGCGGACATCCATTATGACAAAAAGGAGTACCGCAATCCATACAACGACTCGCTTGAGACTCCGTATCTTGAGGGGATGCTAATAATTCAATTTCATTATAATCATTAACGCGCTCAGCGACAGGACGCTTTAACGCTACTTTCCGATCTACTTCTAAAAAACCAGTTGGCTTGCCCATTTTACTATTTTTTTAACTCAATTTGAATATCTTGATAAACTCGGTCTTTGTCATTTAATACATCTGAAATCGTTAAATTTCTCGAAGTCAATGCATTTCGGTAATCGATTGGGAGAACCTTTTTGAATAAACTTATCGAAGACGCAAAATTGTCTAGGATTGACTTACCCTTGGTTGAATTGGTTAATTCAACATGCTTTTCCACGTACATCCGTACGATTGAAACATCTTCAGGAGTCAATTCGGTAATTTCGACCATTTCACGATTCACCTTCGCTTCAAAGTCATTCTTTTCATCCAAAATGTAAGCCACACCTCCTGACATACCCGCACCAAAATTTCGGCCCGTTGAACCTAAGATGACAACTAATCCACCTGTCATATACTCACAACCGTGATCACCAATACCTTCGACAACAACCTTGGCTCCTGAATTACGAACACAGAATCGCTCACCTGCCATACCTGCCAAATAGGCTTCCCCCGAAGTAGCACCATAGAAACTTACATTCCCGACAATACTATTTTCTGCTGCATTAAATGTAGCAAACTCGGAAGGATAAGCGATAATCGTTGACCCACACATACCTTTACCTATGTAATCATTCGCGTCACCTTCAATCTCTAATTTTAAACCCTTCACAGAAAATGCACCAAACGATTGACCTGCAGTACCTTTAAATTTCATATGAATCGTATTAGCTGGTAAACCTTTTTCGCCATACTTTTTCGTAATCTCATTTGAAATGATAGTTCCTACAGATCGATTTACATTTATAATTGGCAATTCTCCAAAAACTGCTTTTTGACTTGACAAAGCATCTTTCGCCAATGCTAAAATTTGCCAATCTAATTGATCTTCCAAACCATGATCTTGCTCCTCCGATTTAACTACGGAAACGCCCTCTTCCCTTGGCGCAAAAGATAAAATAGGAGATAAATCTACATGCTTGAATTTCCAGTGATTGGATAAATCAGCCATTTCCAACAAATCCACGCGACCTACCATCTCGTCCAATGTCTTAAATCCTAATTCAGCCATTATTTCACGCATATCCTGTGCCAAGAAATGGAATAAATTAACAACATCTTCCGGTTTACCCGTATACAATGCACGCAATTCAGGATTTTGGGTAGCTACCCCTACTGGGCAAGTATTCAAATGACACTTACGCATCATAATACATCCTGCGGTAACTAGGGCAGCTGTCGCTACACCAAACTCCTCCGCTCCCAAAAGTGCAGCTATGGCAATATCGCGACCCGTTTTAATTTGACCATCCGTTTGAACAGTAACACGTCCACGTAATTTATTCTTTACTAAGGTTTGATGAGTCTCAGCCAATCCAAGCTCCCATGGTAAACCTGCATGTCGAATTGATGACAACGGAGATGCTCCTGTCCCACCATCGTATCCTGCTATTAGTATATGGTCAGCATGTGCTTTTGCTACACCTGCAGCAATAGTTCCTACCCCAGCCTCTGATACCAATTTTACAGAAATTCGTGCAGCGCGATTGGCATTTTTTAGATCAAATATTAGCTGAGCCAAATCCTCGATTGAATATATGTCATGATGCGGTGGAGGTGATATTAATCCCACACCTGGAGTAGAATGTCGAGTCTTACCAATCCAGTCATCTACTTTATGTCCTGGTAATTGACCTCCTTCACCCGGTTTTGCACCCTGAGCCATTTTTATTTGTAATTCCTTGGCATTCGTCAGGTAATTGGCAGTTACTCCAAATCGTCCCGACGCAACTTGTTTAATAGCCGAATTCATCGAATCCCCATTAGCCATAGTTTCAAAACGTATGGGATCCTCTCCTCCTTCGCCTGTATTCGACTTACCTCCAATACGATTCATCGCAATGGCTAAAGTCGTATGCGCTTCATACGAAATAGAACCAAAGGACATTGCTCCTGTGGCAAA
>JBDKFF010000155.1:0-4732 GCA_039798865.1 Bacteroidota bacterium | reverse complement strand
CCTTACTCGAAACCAACTCTTTCGAATATTCATTGTCCAATATCCCTAACCAAATAAAATGCACCGTTGGCATTTTGGCAATCAATTGCTTGGCAACCTCTAAAAATACATCCGGCCCCTTACGCCACTCAGCTAATCCACAGCTAAAGACAATCGGAGAATCCATCGGTATTCCCAAATTCGTGCGCACTGGATCTTGCGTATTATTCGTCGCTGCCGGTAATTCAATAATCGGCGGCAGTAAATCTATTTTCGCTGCATCGATCCCAACCTCCGTCGCTAATACGGTTTTCACCAAGCCGGAAACGGCATATACCCGTCTAACCGCTGAAGCCATGAATTTGCGATCCTCTTCCGATGTAAACGTCTTAATCGAATAACTCAACTCATGCACATAAACCTCAAAAGGTACCTTCAATGGAATCAATTCCCGCAGTAAGGAAACCGATGAAACCGTATTTCCGATGATGCATTCAAAAGATTCCGACGCTAATGAAGCCATAATGGCCGCCACCTTGCTTTCACTCGGTGTCTTGTCCCATTCCCCGTCTTTCCGGAGTATAGGTATTCTTTGTTGGACCCTATACCAAAGCGGACGATCTGTCTTCCAAACCCACACTTTGGCCACTTTCTTATATTCCTCTACTAAACTTCCACCGTCTACCAACAACACGTAATTCGTCAAACCCTGAGCTTTGCGTTCCCGTAACCAATGTAGGAGAACCAATTGAGCCCCGGCACGATTTGCGTCATGGCCGACAAAAAGTTTCTTGCTCTCAGTCATGTAAATTAATTAGACCAACTCGCTCCTGGTCGCATATACACAGCGCCCGGTTTCGTTGCTTCTTCTGGATTTGTTACATGCCATTCAAACTCATCACGGAAATGACGAATCGCCGCGGCCACCGGCCAAGCAGCTGCATCCCCTAAAGGACAAATCGTATTTCCTTCAATCTTCTTCGCCACATCCACCAATAAATCGATGTCTTCCAAACGTCCTTTACCTGTTTCGATACGCTTAATAACCTTGTCCATCCAACCCGTTCCTTCACGGCATGGCGAACATTGCCCACAAGACTCATGGTGATAAAAGCGTGCGAACGTTAAAGTATTGTGAACGATACAAGTCGTCTCATCCATCACGATAAATCCGCCGGACCCCAACATCGTTCCGGTTGCAAAACCACCTTCCGACAAAGACTCATAGGTCATCAAACGCTTCTCGCCAGCGTCCGTGGTTAATATTTTCTCCGCAGGTAAAATCGGCACAGACGAACCTCCAGCTACGACAGCCTTCAACTTATGTCCTTCCCGGATACCTCCGCAATATTCATCTGAATAAATAAACTCCTCTACGGTAATTCCCAATGGAATCTCATACACACCCGGCTTACGAATATGACCCGAAGCCGAAATCAATTTCGTTCCCGTACTGCGTCCTACACCAATTGCCGCATATGCATCTCCTCCATTATTGACAATCCACGAAGTAGCAGCAATAGATTCCACGTTATTGACAACCGTTGGGCTTTGCCACAAACCTTTCACCGCTGGGAATGGAGGTTTATTCCGTGGATTACCGCGTTTCCCCTCTAAAGATTCCAACAAGGCTGTTTCTTCCCCACAGATATAAGCACCACCACCCGGCTGTACAAATAGATCCAAGTCATAACCTGAACCCAAGATATTTTTTCCTAATAAACCCTTGTCATAGGCCTCTTGAATCGCTTTTTCAAGGATGTTGATGACATACATCAACTCCCCACGAACGTAGATATAAGAGGTGTTTGCTCCTAAGGCAAAACTCGAAACGATCATCCCTTCAATTAAGGTATGTGGCGACTTCCACATTAAATAGTGATCCTTGAATGTTCCGGGCTCAGACTCATCGGCATTACATACCAAATAACGAGGCACACCTTCTGGCTTCGCCAAAAAAGACCACTTCATTCCCACCGGGAAACCAGCACCCCCACGACCACGTAATCCAGACTTCTTGACTTCTTCCGTCACCTCATCCGGGGTCATTTTTTTAAGTGCCTTCTCGACTGCCTTGTAACCACCGTTTTTCATGAAAACATCGATGGTCTCAATTCCGGGTACGTCTATATGTTGAGTTAAAATCTTCATCCTCGGCTTATTTGCTTAATTCATCAATAATCTGATCCACTTTCTCATTCGTCAAATGCATGTAGTATTTCTCACGAATCTGGAACACTGGGCCCCATCCGCAAGCTGCCAGACACTCCACTTCCTTGATGGTAAACTTACCATCCTTCGTCGTCTCTCCTGTTTCAATTCCCAAACGCTTCTTCAAGTGATCATACACTTCCACCCCACCCATCAAACAACAAGGACCCGTACGGCAATATTCAATCACATGCTCGCCCACAGGCTCCAAATGGAACATTGTGTAAAACGACGCTACCTCATATACCTCAATCGGTGCAATGGATAATAAAGACGCCACGTAATCCATCACCTCCGGAGAACACCATTTCCATTCGGCTTGCGCTAAATGAAGAATAGGCAATAAGGCCGACTTCTGTTTTCCGTCCGGATAACGGGCAATAATTTTTTTCACTAGGTCCAGCGTTTCGGCTGGAAATACAATGTTGCTCATATCTTATGTATCTAACTCACCCGCAATAACATTCATGGATGACATCGTAACAATCGCATCCGACAAACTCGTTCCCTTAATCATCTCTGGGAACGCTTGATAATATATATATCCTGGACGACGGAATTTCAAACGATATGGTGTCCGACCTCCGTCAGAAACCAAATAGAATCCTAATTCCCCATTTCCACCTTCTACCGAGTGATATACCTCGCCCACAGGCGCATCAATCTCTCCCATCACAATTTTGAAGTGATAAATCAAGGCCTCCATGTTCTTGTAAACCTCTTGCTTAGGAGGCAAATAATAATGTGGCGCATCTGCATGATAAGGTCCTTCCGGAAGATTATCAATCGCTTGCTGGATAATGCGCAAACTCTGCCACATCTCCTCCTCACGAACCAAGAAACGATCATAGGTATCACCCTTTGTTCCTACGGGTACATCAAATTCGAAATCCTCGTAAGATGAATACGGATTCAACGCACGAACATCATAATCAACACCCGCCGCACGTAAGTTGGGCCCCGTAAATCCATAGTTCAATGCGCGTTCCGCCGAGATTCCTCCCACATTCTGCGTACGATCCATGAAAATACGATTACGCATCACCATGCCTTCAAATTCCTTCAAAGCTGCCGGTAATTCCTTCAACAACTTTTTAATCTTCTCTATAGCTACCGGCGTAAAGTCACGCTCCATACCCCCGAAACGACCCATGTTGGTTGTTAGACGTGCACCGCACATCTCCTCATAAATCTCATAAATAAATTCGCGCCATTGGTATACATACAAGAAACCGGTTAAAGCTCCCGTATCCACCGCTAGAATCGAGTTACAAACAATGTGATCCGTCAAACGCGCAAGCTCCATCATGATCACACGCATGTACTGCGCGCGTTTCGGCACCTCGATGCCTAATAATTTCTCCACCGTCATGTGCCAGCCCATGTTGTTAATCGGGGCTGAACAATAATTCATCCGGTCGGTCAAAGTCGTTATCTGATAAAATGGACGACGCTCCGCAATTTTCTCAAACGCACGGTGGATATATCCCACTGTCTGCTCGGAGTCCACAATCGTTTCCCCATCCATCGTCAAGATGTTTTGGAAAATACCGTGGGTAGCAGGGTGCGTAGGCCCCAAATTAAGCGTTGAAAGCTCGTTTACATAAGGTCCGCCCTTTTGCGTCTTATCTAAACCAACATTTGGATTATTTACTAAGGCTACTTCTGACATGCTTGTTGGCTTTTATCGTCCAAATAATTCATCAATTTTATCGTGACGCGTCGCGTCCTCTAACGGATATTCCTTCCGCATCGGATGGTAATCCATCTCGTCCATATTCAGGATACGCGTCAGATTAGGATGTCCATCAAAAATAATTCCGTAAAAATCAAAGGCCTCGCGCTCCATCCAATTGGCTGTCGCGAATAAACCCGTGATTGTTGGGAAATGCGGTGCTTCAATCGGCGCATAAGCCTTCATCATCAAACGCACATTGTTTTCCAAACTGTGCAAATGGTAGATAACACCTAGCTCTTGACCTTTCGCATCGGGAAAATGAATTCCCGCTAAATCCGTTAAGAATTGAAATTTAAATACCGGATGGGCATACAAAAAGTGAAACATCGGAACGATGTTCTCTACCCCCGTAGTAAACTGCAAAATACCATGTGACTCCGTTACTCCATAAACCGCATCTGCTCCAAATTGGGCAACCAATGCGTCCGTTATTTGTTGATTCTCCATGTTAACTTATTCGATACCGTAAGATGCCAACAAAGCCTTGTACTCAGGCTCGTTACGACGGCGTGTAGATTCATTTTTGGCCAATTCCTGGATCTGCATAAAGCCATCCAAAATTTGCTCCGGACGTGGCGGGCAACCCGGCACATATACGTCCACCGGAATAATCCGATCGATTCCCTGCAACACCGAATAGGTATCAAAAATACCGCCCGAGCATGCACAAGCACCAACCGATAGCACCCAACGGGGCTCTGCCATCTGTAAATAAACTTGCTTCACCACCGGAGCCATTTTCTTGGAAATCGTCCCCATAACCATCAAGACATCAGCTTGACGGGCAGAAAAACTCAAACGTTC
>JBDKFF010000154.1:0-4671 GCA_039798865.1 Bacteroidota bacterium | reverse complement strand
AGGATCAATCGGGGATTGATTCGAGCAAATTATTGGCAAAAATAGACCAACAAATTTTGGCCTTATCTTAATACAAAGCCCTATATTTGAAGTTTGAAAGGCAAGAACGCATTATGGGAGAATTAAGTGTAACAAAAGAAATCATATTAGGTGCTTTGAGCACGGTACAAGAGCCCGACTTGAAAAAGGATTTGGTGACCTTGGGTATGATAAAGGATATCGAATTGGGCGTAGGGGAAGTTCGCTTCACCGTGGTGTTAACGACACCGGCCTGCCCATTGAAGGAGAAAATCAGACAAGATTGTGTGGATGCCATTCAGAAATTGGTGCATCCGGATTTAAAGGTAGTCATCAACATGACGGCCGAGGTAACGACTTTACAACAACAGGATCCCTTGATTCCAGGAGTGAAGAACGTGATCGCCGTGGCTTCGGGTAAGGGTGGCGTAGGAAAATCGACCGTAACGGCGAACTTGGCGATGGCCTTGAAGAAGGCAGGTGCCAAAGTAGGTATTTTGGATGCGGATATTTCCGGTCCATCGATACCGGTCATGTTTGGGGCGGAAGATATGCAGCCGTTAGTGCAAGAAGTAAACGGCAAGAATCGCATCCAACCGATCAATCAATACGGCATTAAATTAATCTCCATGGGCTTTTTAGCCCCGACAGAAAGTCCAGTGCCTTGGCGCGGACCGATGATGACGCAGGCTTTGCGTCAGTTTTTTGGAGATACCAACTGGGATGAATTGGATTATCTATTAATCGATTTACCTCCGGGAACCTCGGATATTCACTTGACTTTGGTTCAATTAATTAAATTGACCGGCGCGGTGATTGTCACAACACCTCAAAAAGTAGCCTTATCCGATGCGACCAAAGGTTTGCAGTTCTTTAAGCAAAATGGAATCAATGTCCCTATTTTGGGATTGGTTGAAAATATGGCTTATTTCACACCGGCGGAATTGCCCGACAACAAATACTATTTGTTCGGCAAAGACGGCGGAAAGGAATTAGCAACAAAATACGATGTACCTTTCTTGGGCGAAGTACCCTTGGTACAAGGCATTCGGGAAGCGGGCGATGCGGGAAAACCGATCGCGGCGGAAGAAGGCCCAACCTCGGAGGCATTTGGAAAAATAGCGGCGAATTTGGCGCAACAAATCGCGATCAATAACGCAAAATAAGCACATGGAAAATCACCCACTCTATTCAAAAATCCAAACAGCCCTTGATGGGATTAGACCCTATTTGGCGGCTGATGGAGGCAATGTGGAAATCGTCGAAATTACGACGGACAATATTTTAAAATTAGCCTTGGTGGGTAATTGCCAATCTTGCAACATGTCGGCCATGACCTTTCGTGCCGGTGTAGAAGAGGCGATTCGTCGCGATGTACCCGAAATCAAGGCCGTAGAAGAAATCAAAATAGGATGATGCGTATAGGAATATTTTTTGGTGGACAGGCGCGCGAGCGTGAGATCAGTTTTGCCGGCGGGAAAACCGCCATGGCACACATCAACAAAGCCCTATTCACACCCGTACCGATCTTTGTCGATGGACTTGGAAACTTCATCCTCATCAAGGAGGAATTAATTTACCAAGAATCCATTCGCAACTTCTTTCCACCCCTTTCCTACCAACGAGCTCCTTTCTCGGTTTACACGGAATCCTTGACGGACATCAACGATTATTCGGCCATGTTGGCGGAAATCGGAACCGTCCTAAGTCCATCCGATTTCGCGAATCACATCGATTTCGCATTTATTGCGATGCACGGACCCGGCGCAGAGGATGGTAGCATTCAAGGATTGTTGGAGTGGTTTAATATTCCCTATTCGGGTCCAAGTGTATTGGGCTCGTCGATCGGAATCGACAAGGTGAAGCAGAATGATTGGTTGGCCAAAAGCGTCGGCCTCGATAAAAAATATTTCGTGTTGCAGCGTGCCGACTACGAAGCTTATGGTCGAGAGACCTTATTCGAGCAAGTTAAAAAGGCCATCGGTATACCATTTGTGGCCAAAGCGCCACATCAGGGATCGTCGATAGGTTTGGCATTTGTGAAGGAGGATTCCTTGGAGGTCTTTGACCAGGCGATTAAAAAATGTTTGTTCATTCAGGAGATTTACCGCGAGGATTGGATCACTTATTCGGACGAACAGCAAATTGAATTGTTACAAAAAATGGTGAATCTGGACGAGGGAATCGGTTTCCCGGTTCGATTTAATCACCAAGTTTATGTTCATCCGGTGGAATTATTGGCCGCGTTGAAAGAATATTTTGTGCATACGGTCACCAAGGCAAGCATACATTCGATGCACTCGGAGGATGCGGTGTTGTTGGAGGCCTTTGTGAACGGCAATGAATTTAGTTGTGGGGTTATTCAAACGCCGAAAGGGGAATCAGTTGCCTTGCCCCCTACGGAAATCGTCATAGACGAGTCGGTGGAAGTCTTTGATTTCAACGCCAAATACAAATCGAAATTAACGCGCAAACGTATCCCGATGGATGCGTCCTTGCAACACTTGCAGCAAATTCAGGCACAGGTGAAACAAGCCTTTGATGATTTAGGATTCGGGGTTTGCACGCGTATCGATGGATTTTTACGGTCGGATGGAACGGTTGTTCTGCATGATCCAAACACGATTCCGGGCATGTCGCCCACATCCTTGATTTTCAAGCAGATGGCGGAAATTGGTTTAAGTGTAACGGATTCGATTACGTATTTCATTCGCCAATCGATTCGTGAGCGCATGCGCAATGGAAAAAATTACCATATCTTCCGCAAGTTATTGGAGGGATTGGATAAAGAAATCCGCACGCTGATTGACTTGAAAAAATCGCAGGAAGCTGTATTGATTCAGGTAGATATCAACAACTTGGAGACGAGTTTTGAGGCTGCCAAACAGGAGGCTGCCCGACTAGCGGCTTTGGGAAATCAGGCCTACAAGGTAGTTGTGGCTTTGGAAGTAGAGGAGGGAGAAATTGAATATGTATTGCACACGGCACAGTTGGCCAAAGACAGCCACAAAGAATTATTAGATAGTATCCATCAGGGAGTACATCCCTTGATTGCTCATACGCGTCAAGCGGGGGCAGATATCACCGCATTTTATACGAATTAACATGGAACTCAATCCGCTACAATACCCAATTGGTAAATTTTCTGCACCCGAAATCATCACACCGGAATTGCGTGCGGAGTGGATTCAAACCATCGAGGATCTTCCTGGACAATTGGCAGCCTTGCTAGACGGAGTTGATGAAACGCTTTTGGAGAAACCCTACCGCGAAGGAGGCTGGTCGGCCCGCAAGGTCATCCACCACCTCTACGACAGCCACATTAATTCGTACATCCGTTTCAAAATGGCGTTGACGGAAGACAACCCGACCATCAAACCTTACGATGAAAACACGTGGGCAGAAATGCCGGACGGCAACGAGGCTCCTATTCAGTGGTCGATCGAGGGAATCAAATACATCCACTTGCGTTGGGTATATTTGATGAAGACGATGCAAGAATCGGATTGGTCAAAGACTTATTTCCACCCGGAGCGTGGAATTAGCTATCCATTGGATCGCGTGTTAGGGATTTATGCTTGGCACTCCGTGCATCATTTGAAGCATGTGGAGTCGGTACTTTAGAGGTTAAAGGTTAGAGGTAAGAGGTAAGAGGTAAGAGGTAAGAGGTAAGAGGTAAGAGGTTGGTTATTAGATTGTAGAGACGCGACACTTCGCGTCTTTTTTGCAACCATACATTAGAGGTTGGTTATTAGAATGTAGAGACGCGATACTTCGCGTCTTTTTTATAACCATACATTAGAGGTTAGAGGTAAGAAGTTAGAGGTAATAGGTTTGACTTTCTGTTCGGAGGATGTTCATACACCTCTTCCCTCTTACCTCTTACCTTTAACCTCTTTCTTCTTGTTCCACGGCGCCGTGGTGTTCCGCGCCATATCAATCGCCAAACCGATCATCAATAGGGTGAATAGGATAATGACCCAACGGAATATTTTTTGATTCTTCATATTAGATACGTGTTTGAACGATGGCACTGCCGCGGGTGACTTCTTTCCAGGAATCGAGCGTAGGCCATTGCAAATGTACGCAATTGGCTGTCTCCATCTGAATTTGTTCCCCGGAAAAATAAGAGGCTAAATAGGAAATCGACGGATTGTGAGCCACCAAATAAATCACCTTTTCACTTCGCTCCTGAATCATTTCCAAATAAGCGGGACCCGAAGCATGGTACCAAGACTCTGAAAATTCCGCGCTTGATTCACTGATCAGCTCAAAGGTTTGACGGGTCCTTACTACGGAAGACACCAACCAATGTCCTTCTGGCATTCCTCTCAATTTAGGCTTCAGTTGGCGCGCCTCCTCCAATCCCTGCGACGAAAGCTTTCGAGCTTCATCGGGCAAAGTATAGGGGCCCGCATGCGCATGTCGGATGAGGATCAGTTCGATCATGACTTAATCAATGGAAATTCGCCGGCAGCGTGTTTGGCACCCATCTTAATGTAATGATCTGCCCCATGTTTCAATGCCTCGATTTGCTCAGGATTGAGGGTTTTAACCACTTTAGCTGGACTACCCAAAACCAGGGAATAATCCGGAATTTCCATCCCGGCGGTCACGAGCGCATGAGCGCCGATCAAACAGCATTTGCCCACT
>JBDKFF010000153.1:0-2856 GCA_039798865.1 Bacteroidota bacterium | reverse complement strand
GGAAATTCCTTGAAATTTAAGGAGGAAATGATGCCCCCTATGACCAATACCAAAGGAAAAATGTAAGGACTTGAAAAAGCAATGCCAATCGCCAGGGTCAGCAAGAAAATAAACACGTACATCGGGCTGCGAATGACCTTTTTAGCCATCACCCAGCCTGCTTGCAAGATTAAGCCAATTCCTACCGGTAATACGAATTGTAAGATGGAACGATCTGTTAGATAGGTCATTCCATAGGCAGCGGCCGTCATAATAAATACCGCAGGGGTAATCCAAACCAATAAAGTTAAATAGGCCAATGTAGCACCTCCCCGTTTTAACCCAATCGCCGTAATCATTTGCGTGGAGGTAGGACCCGGAAGCACCGAACACAAGGCCTGAATCTCAAAAAGCTCTTCTTCGGTCAAATAAGCCTTTTGCTGAACCAAGCGTTTTAAAAAAAGGGCCCAGTGTACCTGAGGCCCTCCAAATGACGTAGCAGCCAAAACGAATACATCCCTTAAAAAATTTAGATGCTTTGGCTGTTTCAATTTATTTTTTCTTTAATCCCAATTCGATCAAACGCTCATTCAAAAACTCACCTGCCGTCATATCTGTGTATAATTTAGGATATTCGACAGATACACATGATTCTAAACATGTCAAATCCATCTCCGAACGCGGGTGCATAAAAAATGGAATGGAATAACGAGACGTTCCCATTTTTTCCCGAGGAGGATTAACGACACGGTGAATGGTCGATTTCAATTTATGGTTTGTTAAACGATCCAACATATCTCCAACGTTCACCACAACTTGATCCGGTAAAGCGGTAATGGGAATCCATTTCCCATCCATACGTAAAACCTCCAGGCCTTCCGCAGAAGCACCCATTAACAAGGTAATCAGATTGATATCCCCATGCGCAGCTGCCCGTACGGCTCCCTCTGGTAAACTATCCGGATCCAAGATTGGGAAATAATGAATCGCACGCAGAATCGAATTTCCATTCTTCACGCGGGATTCAAAATAATCCTCCGGCAATTCGAGGTATAATGCAATCGCAGATAATAAGGCCTTCCCTGCCGCCTCAAGCGTTTGAAATGCTTTCACCGCATTCAAACCAAACTCAGGGAACTCTGCAGGAAAAACATTGGCGGGATATTCCTCCCAAACCGAATCCCCATCCGCCTGATGCGGTTGGCCTACATGGTAAAACTCCTTCAAATCAGGTACTTTAAAGCCCTTGGCGGTTTCTTTTCCCTTACCAACATAACCTCGTTGGCCCGCAATTCCCGGGATTTCATAGGCCTTTTTTAGCTCATCGGGCGACTGAAAAAAAGATTCAACCCCTTGATAGAGATCTTTGGTAAATTGATCCGCGAGTCCGTGTCCTTTGATGGCCACAAAACCGATGGTATTAAATGCTTGGCCAAGATCCTGTACGAATTTTTGTTTGCGCACAGGGTCGGCCGACTGAAAATCAGCTAAATCTAAAGAAGGAATTTCTTCGAGTAACATATTGTTTGTTGATGTTAAGAATTAAATTGTTGGGACACAAAATCCCAGTTGACCACATTCCAAAACGCATTGATGTAATCCGCACGCTTGTTTTGGTATTTCAAATAATAAGCATGTTCCCATACGTCGAGTGCCAATATGGGCTTACCCTTTACTTCTGCGACATCCATTAATGGATTGTCCTGATTGGGTGTAGAGCAAATCGTTAATTTACCGTCCTTGACGATTAACCAAGCCCAACCGGATCCAAAACGAGAGGTAGCTGCTTTGTTAAATTCTGATTTCAAATTATCTAAACTGCCAAAATCCTTTTGAATCTGAGCGAGCAAAGCTGCGCTGGGTTGTTTTCCACTCGCTGGAGCCAATAATTGCCAGAAAAAACTGTGATTCCAGTGACCACCCCCGTTATTGCGAACCGCAACAGGCTGGGTAGAAATGCTAGCCATCAATTCCTCCAAGGATTTGTTTGACCCTGGCAACGCCTTGTTTAAATTATCGACGTATGCCTTGTGATGACGGTCATGGTGAATTTCCATCGTCAGCTTATCGATATGAGGCTCTAAGGCATCGAAAGCATAGGGTAAAACTGGCAGTGTATAGCCCGTATTTTCATTGATTTGACGAGAACGAAAACTCGACAATAAGAGCCCAGCTCCCATAAATTTCAAAAATTGGGTACGTTTCATCATAATTTTTGTGCTTATTCGTAAATCACGCGACCTACGATACTTCTTCCTAAGGTAATTTCATCGGTGTATTCCAAATCCCCACCAATTGGGATACCGCGTGCAATGGTCGATATTTTAATCTGATATTCGGTCAATTTCTTAGTTAAGTAAAAGGCCGTGGTGTCCCCTTCCATTGTAGGGCTTAATCCCAAAATAACCTCTTGGAATTCTCCTGAAGCCACGCGTTGGATTAATGAATCAATATGCAAATCACTCGGAGAAACCCCAGCTAAAGGAGATATTATCCCGCCTAAAACGTGATATAATCCCGTGTATTGACCCGTATTTTCGATGGCCATCACATCCCTCAAATCCTCCACCACACATAAAATCGTCTCATCACGCTTCGTGCTGGAACATATTCCGCACAAATCCCCATCGGAAATCATGTGGCATTTCGGACAAAACTTTGTTTCGGTACGTAGTTGAACCAATGCATGCGCCAATTGCAAGGATTGCGTTTCTGGACGTTTCAAAAGATGTAACGCTAAACGCAAGGCAGATTTTTTCCCGATGCCTGGCAATTTGGAAATTTCTTCCACTGCCTGTTCAATAATCCGAGAAGGGTATGTATGCATCATGGGCTCTTATTCTACAGATTCGATTTCAGCCGAAATTCCTCGTCGGC
>JBDKFF010000152.1:0-6575 GCA_039798865.1 Bacteroidota bacterium | reverse complement strand
TAACTCTTAGTTCTTAACTCTTAGTTCTTAACTCTTAGTTCTTAACTCTTAGTTCTTAACTCTTAGTTCTTAACTCTTAGTTCTTAACTCTTAGTTCTTAACTCTTAGTTCTTAGTTCTTTTTCCTCGCTGCAGCTTTATGGCCAGAAACAGCACGGTGTGAATCTAATCCGATGATGGTTACCGTCCCACCATCTTGTTCATAATCATGCTTAAAATGTTCCAAATTCTCCATAACAGAGTGGTCTACCAAGGTTGTTTTTGAAAGGTCAATTATAACATTGAATTCTGACGGAATGGCTTCCAATTTGCGCTTGATTCCCAAATAATTTGAAAACACGGCAGCGTTTGAGATTTCAACTAAATAGGTGTCATCCGTAAATGAAACCTCGGTAGGTGTGCTAAAAATTACCCGCAGCGGCTTTCCATTGTATATATTGATTATAATCTCAGTTACAATACCTGCAGCGATTCCCACCAATAAATCTTCCATCAGTGTGAAAACGATGGTTACGATGAAAATTAATAATTGCTCTTTACCGATTTCAAACGTGTGTATGAATTCTTTTGGATGGGCCAATTTAATTCCCACTGTAATCAACATGGCAGCCAAGGCCGTGTTAGGAATTAATTCGATCAAGTGCGAGGCCAACAAAACAAAGATTAAAATGAAAAATCCGTGAAAGAAATTCGCCCATCTTGTTTTGGCGCCATTGGCAATATTCGCCGAAGAACGTGCGACCTCCGAAATCATCGGTAAACCACCTAAGAATGCCACAAACGTATTACCAATTCCTGTCGCGATGAGATCTTTATTGGCATCCGATTTACGCTTAAATGGATCCAACATGTCCATCGCTTTCACTGTTAAAAGTGATTCCAATGAACCAACAAGCGCGAACATAATCACGAACTTGATAAAGGTTCCTGTTTGCGCAAAACCATCAAAACTCGCATTGATATTTATATTATCCATCAAATTTCCGATATGTACGAGTGCATATTTGGGCTCAGTTGTCTGAAAATCCATGATTAACTCAGCTGGAATGGCAATTGCCAAAACAACTAAGGGCGCTGGAACTTTCTTGATGTATTGGTTTTTAATGTAGGGCCAACCCATCATGATAGCTAAGCTGATTACCCCAATCAAGGTCGCTTTCGGATCCCAATTTGCCATAAATTCTGGGATAGCAGCAAATAATTCCAATGGCCCCTTCCCTTTTGTTAAGGCTGGATTAACGTCCAATAAAACGGGAATTTGTTTACCGATGATAATCAATCCAATCGCGGCCAACATACCATGGACGGCCGATAAAGGAAAGAAATCCATTAATTTGCCCAGTTTGAATACACCGAATAGAATTTGAACTATCCCAGCTACCACCATGGCGCCTAATGCGAGGTGCCAACCCGTTTCACCGCCGCCAAATTCACCGACAGCCCCCGCTACGATTACGATCAGTCCCGCAGCAGGCCCTTTGATCGTTAAGCGTGAACCGGCAAAAAAACTAACCACCATACCCCCCACAATGGCGGTAATTAATCCCATAATCGGCGGGAAATCAGATGCTTTAGCGATACCAAGACTCAAGGGTAGTGCCAATAAGAAGACAATGAATCCCGAAATAGCATCACTCGAGAAATTTTCTTTTAAGCCTGCAAGACCGTCTTGGGGTAATTTATTTGTATTATTCATGATTTCGTAATTTAAAAATAGCGATTTGAAAATTCAGCATGTGTCTTAGAATTGGGTCCCATAAACACACGCGCATAAATACGGATGACAGCTAAGCCATCCAAGATAAAACTCAATGAAACAATGGCAGCCAGTGCGAATTGATTTTCATGGATATGTGAGAAGATTAAATCCTCCCCGATGAACGCTGGAGTTATCGGGAAGCCCGTCATCCCCAAACATGCCAGAAGAAAAACCAAGGCAATTTTGGGATGGGTTTCGGATAAGCCTTGAAAACGACTGAGCGTAATTTTACCTTCTTGCTGAAACAAACGTTGCAAGCTTACATAACCTACAAGCCCAGCTACAAGAATCCCGCTCAAATACAAGACATTTTCCATTTGATCAAACCTCTCATTAAATGAAATGGCCAAAGCCACCCAGCAGTGATTCATAATGACCAAGATCCAAGCTAATCGAACCGAATGTCTCTGCGTAAAGGATTTAAAGACCAATAGCAATCCAATACCTGCAAATACAATCGGTGTAGCTTGTTGAAAGTTTTCTGAAATTAAATGCGTTTGTTTCATTACATAATATCCCAAAGTAAATAAAGGAATAAAGAACAAAATTAAACGTCGTCCGTTAATGAAGTTCAACTTATTTCCTGCCCATTTTAACGGGTTCCAAAAGTATTCGTACATCATCGTATCCAAATACCATTCCTTTAGGCATAATACATAAATACTATGCTGAATGCGTCTTGGAAATGAATCCTCGATGGTTTTTGCCCTTGGTTCAAACGAATAGAATTGTTCACGTATCAAATAACTCACCACCGAGGGCGATACCAATAATTGGTATGTACGTAAAAACGCATTTCCCGCAAAATGGAACAAGGCTAATGACTCATATCCCAAGGCTATCTCAATAAAAATAATTCCGATTTGAGCGATGGACGCATAGGCAATCTGGCTTTTCACCGACGATTGTACTCTCGCTATTCCTGTCGTAATGATTGTCGTTGACAATCCCAAGACAATAATTAAAATGCGAACGGAAGACTGATACTCCCAGAATGGGTACGTCCGCATCAACAGAAAAGCGCCTATATGCACCGACAATGAGCCATAAAAGATGGCACTGGAAGGTGTAGGCCCCTCCATCGCACGCGGTAACCAAGATGAGAAGGGTAATTGGGCTGATTTTGCTGCGGCCGACAACAAGATCATGGATGAAATAAATACCCCAATGATACTGTGTTGTTGCAAGTGCTCATGTACCAATTCCGCATTGTTTAACTGGAAAAAGGTAATGTTTTGCCCCCAAAGGTGATGACTCGCCCACATGGCTAAAATCAGTCCGACATCCCCTATTCGGTAAATGGAGAATACTTTGACCGCATTTTTAACTGGTAAATAGCGCTCCCGGTAAAAGGAAATTAACAGGAAGGAGGATATACCTAAAATCTCCCAACCTAAAAATAAGGTTTCTAAATTGCCTGAAAGTGTCGTGAAGCTATAACCCACATAAAAGAATAAGGTGGTATTGAAAAAGCGTTTATATCCTGCTTCACGATGTAGATAAGTTCGCGAATACATGGTGACCATAAAGGTTAACATAGCGCCCACCAACAAATAAACGGCGGTTATCTTATCAAACAAGAAATCAATTTGGAAAATGTAATCCTCGTTTTGGAAGAGGATAATTTCCTTCACCTGAAAGGTTTTTGCACCTGTTATCATCCAATCGAGGATGTAAAGGGACGCTGCCACCAATTGCAGTGTCATCGTTGAAAAAGCTACACTTGAAATGAGCTTTTCGTTGTTTTTCGGTAAGACTAGACTTACCAAAAAACCAAGCATTGGAATCCCAATAAAAATGGGCAAAAGCGTGTTTATGGTCATATTAGTCTTGATTTAATAAGTAAACCGGAAAATTTTCTTGGGTCGTTTCAATCACCGATTCGACATCTTTGATGACCTCCAATGATTTCACCAAAGGATTATACGTTTTGAATTCACCACCGGCAAAAACAAATAGTTCCTTGGTTTCCGGATGTACCGCAACAAGTTTCACCCAATCATTGATGAACCATTCATAGGTTTCAGCAGCTTTTTGAATCGTCTTTAAAACCACCTCTGGAAAATGTTCCACAATTAACAACAAACGAACCGGATCATGCACTTCCGTCATTTGAGCTGGAAGTCCCGGTCTTAAATCCCCGTCAATTCCATTTGCTACCCCAAATAAGCCCATCACATTGTGTGGCAATTTGGTACCTGCTCCTAGTTTTTCTCCATCAACGCGCGAGAAGTAATACTCCAAATTGATACCGCCACAAACAGGTGCCGCGGCTTTTAGAATAGTAAACAAGTAATCCCCACTGGGGTCCACGCGGTAATCAAATGAATTCAAGAAGGAACGACGGTCTAAGAATAAACCCTTCGATAATTCCCGTCGGCCGACAATCGCCAAAGCATTTGTCGCATGGTTCAGTTCGGGTCTGGGTTCAAAAATGGACACAGATCGCGTTAAAATTTTCGCATGAATCTCAGCGGGAGTCAATTTCGAATCAATCGACTCAAATCGTCTTGAACGCTCTTTTGCGTTTAAATCCGAGGCTTTGATGAACGTTTGTTCATGCTTTTCATGCAATGCTAAATATTCAGGCGAGCTAATTTGATCATCATAAAATACCACCTCATCACGGGTTGTATCGTGTAAGGCACCGACAAAAATCGTTGAATCCGGAATATGAATACCCCTTTCTGCCAAGATCCGGCGAACCTCTGGCTTATTGGCCATTTGACTAATCACACGTGCATTTACTGATCCTGCCCGACCCGAACATGCTCCGCAATCATAAGCCGCATAGTGTGGATTATTGACTGAACTAGCTCCATGTCCAACGACATAGACAATCGGAGCAAAGTTTTCCACCAAACCGATGCTTTTCAGTTGGGCCTCTACCCGATTCGCCATCTCCTCTAATTTGAATCCCAATTGCAATCCGTTTTCCTCCGCCTTCAAGGCATCGAAATCCACTTGCAAGCCCGAATACTTATCCATGTGACGTAACGAGGATGCTGTTGCCGGACTCATGGATGGCTTGAATAGGTTGATGAATAATTTAACGGCCGACCAAAATCCCAGCGTTTGTGAAAATAACCAACCACTATAAAAATTGTGGTTATGCTTCGAAAAGTGTAAATCGGTCTCTCGTTTTTTGTCTGCTCCGATTTCTTTAATCAAATATTTCGGAGTTACGGGAGCTGGACAAAGTTTGGTGTAAAATTTACCTCCTACTGGTTGGAAGAAAAACTCAACACTAAAGAATCCAGGCGTACCAAAAGTCGCGCAGGCCGGATCTAGGTTTTCCAAATAACGTCGGAACGAACACTCACGGTCATCGATGCAAAATAAAGCCTGAAAGGACTTTTGATGCGGCGCAATGTATTCAATACGTTCTGCCTGAAGGCCTTTTAAAACTTGATCATAATAGGTCCATTCAAAAGCCTCCTGCCATAAAGCAAGAACTTCCATTTGTTCAGTGCGAACAATGGGATCATGTAAACTCGGAATAGCTTCAGTTAAATGTTGGTCCAACGACTTCCATTGCGTTCCCAATTTGTGATTTAAGGCATCTAACTCAAGGAGTAATTCTAATAGAATGAGCTCCTCCAATTTAATTTGACGTCGATCTAATAAGGATTGTGGAAGGTCTTCGACCGTTGACACCATGCCCGACCAGCCTTGGTGCGCAAACTGTTGGTCGTATAAATATTGCTCGTAATACTGGGAATTCTTCCCAACTAAAACTGCTAAGATATCCTCAATTCGGGTGCTTTTATTCAACAAAAGCGATTTTACGCCTTGAGTCTTAAAAATGCTGACCCAACTGCTTTCTTCGAGTTTGCGGATGGCTTCTAAAAACGATAAATCATCAATTGGAAAATTCCAGATGGAAATTCCTTGGTCCAAATAACTACCCAAGAGCCGAAACAATGTCGGATGAACCAAGGAATCCAAATCCAGACTATATTGCTTCTTCCATTGACCACGCATGGCTCCTATTCGAGCATGTTCGATCACATTGTATTGACCATACAATAATTTCCCTTTCCAAATTTCTTTTTCTGTTCCTTTCTTTTCCTCCAAAATGCGATCAATCATTTCATTTGAAATACGCCCCGAGTCATGTAAATCGCGGAACGTTTCCAATGGAAAGTATACTTGGTAACCTAATTTGACATGAGCCGTTTCTAGTGCCTCGTGAAAAGTTAGGTTTTGGAAAGCATGTAATGTGTTGTGATGCACAAAGTCCATCAAAGGAGCTTGTGCGGGCAAAAAGTGCTTCAGTTCGTGAATCACTTCATGCAAATTAATTTTGTGTTGCATAAGAATATCAGGACAAAGTCCTTCGTTTAGGCATGTGAATTAAATTTCTTCAAACAAGAAATTTTACAGCCTGATATTCCTGAACTGGATAAATAAAGGGGTAGAATTGTGGCTTACTTTGGAAAAAGTAAGATGTGCATTGGAGATTCCAATCGAACCCACATGTGGATAGGTAAATTCACTGGAAAGTGGTAGATGAAAATACGAAACCTCATGTGAATCGTCCTCATCCTCACTGTTATCGGTTTCTTCAATTAATAAATTGACGAGTGCAAAACCTTTTGCTTCCGATTTCGTAAACTTTGTTTGCTGCTTGGTAATTTGTTCTGTTTGTATACCAAACACCTCTTTCGCCGACACGATCGTCGTGAAGAAGAAGACTGATAAGAACAAAAAGAAATGTTTGACGAAACGCATGATGTAAAGATAGAAAATAGTTGAGAACTAAGAGTTAAGAACTAAGAACTAAATTAGTCCTACTTCTTAACTCTTAACTCTTA
>JBDKFF010000151.1:0-2687 GCA_039798865.1 Bacteroidota bacterium | reverse complement strand
AATTCCCACCCGAAATAATTGCCGTTTTTGGGCCGAATGAACGTGATTTTTGAAATATTTGAATCATATGTAAGTTGCTAGTAGTCAGTAATCAGTGGGCAGTAGTCAGGAGTTAGGAGTCCGAAGTAGAGGGACCAAGCATCTTTAATTTCTCTTAGTTCTTCTTTCTTAGTTCTTAGTTCTTAACTCTTAGTTCTCACCTCTCACCTCTAACCTCCCTAAAGTCTATCTCCTGCCACTTCTCCACCCTAGGAATCCAAACTTCCTGCACGAAACGATTATGAATCGGATGATTGGAATAAAAATCATATGCTGCTTGATCCTCGAAATCCATTCCCAAGCCATGGGTAAAAGGATTCGTCGCATTGAATTCCTCCAAAACCTGTAGATTTTGCACTCCAGGAATTTGAGCTAATTTTCTGGATTCCTCGATGAAATAGGCAATCTCCGACTCCGATGTCGTCGATTTAAAAGTTAAAAATACACTGTGATGTAACATATTTTTTTGATTATCCCCAGACTAAAGTCTGGGGTTTTGAATAATAATTAACCCCAGGCTTCAGCCTGGGAAAAGACGCGAGGTATCGCGTCTCTACACAATTAGCGACTTAACAAATTCGCCATCAATCGCCACGCCCCCGGAACGCCTGCCGGTAATTCCCGGAAGAAAACTAATCCCGTATAGATGAATTGGCCTTTGCCATACTTACAAACGGCAATATTTCCTTTCTGCTCAGGTTCTCCTGGATCCGTGAAGGCCAAAGGAAACTCGAAATGAGAATCTGACGACTCAGCCAAATAGATACTCCGCTCCTGAATCCAATCATCAAAATCACGTGCCGTAATCGTATTGGGTGACTTAAATAATCCATGTTCCATCAAGAAATGCGGCTCCGCTTCCTCCTTAGTAATCCGATTACGTGTAATGCTCACGGGATAAGGTCCCATCGAACTCTTCAAGGGTCCCAATGTACTTTGCGTGTTGTATTGTACCACGTAATTACCCCCCTGCTCCACATATTTCATCAATTCCCCATGCACATTCCCCAAGTATTCCACTGTATTGTGCGCACGAACTCCCGTTAATACCACATCGTATTTCGCTAAATTACTTGCTTTCAAGTCGGCCTCCTGTAAATAATCCACCTGATAACCCATTTGCTCCAAGCTTTCGGGTACCTTATCCCCCGCTCCCTTGATGTATCCGATACGCTTTCCCGACTTCTTGAAGTCGATGTGTAAGACATTTAAGGCCACTGGTGAAAAATACCGTTGGACCGGAATATGTGGATATTGTATGCTCTCCATCTGTAAAGAATCCACCCAGTTTCCCTGGCTGGTTTCATAGGCTAAGCGTAATTTCCAAGTCATTTTTCCATCCACCTCTTGATCCTTCTCACGTAATTGGATACTCACATTTTGGCTCATTCCAGCTGCAATTCCATTCGGTAATTCCAATTTTCCCAACACTTTTCCATCTTGGTTCATCACCGATACCTTACCTGGAGCGATATTTCCCATGGCTTTTAGGCTTACTTCGGCCGATTTGTTTTCGCCGGAACCCTTAGGCAACAAGATATTCGGATGATTAATCTGGAAGATACTGCGTGGCGTGATCGTGATGGGTTGGGTAAACTCCCCTTTGACGGGGTCTACAACGATTTCTTGAACAGGTCTGCTCACCGATATCAATTCGCCCTCTACTGTAAATTGAGCGCTTACCTGCATGGCAGGATCAGGAGCGGCCTGACCGATTTTGCTTGGGTCTTTGACTACGAAATGGCCGGTTTCTTTGGTATTGACCAACCAATACGGTTGGGTAATGGCTTGCTTGACGATTTGTCTCGAATTCCAAACGATTTTTTGATAAGGAATCGCATTGTCTTTAAATAAAGTATCTTTTTCACCTACTTGCAATTTCAGCGCCCCCACATGTATAGGGCTTCGTACGATGAATTCCGTTTTAATCGCAATCGGATCGCCTTGTGCAATCGTTCCGCGATTCGTATTGCCCGCAAAATGGATACCAGCCGCAGCCACAATCCACTCATCGATTTGCTTCGTTTTCTTAGCGATTAAATATGAATTGGGTAATTTTTGAATCGCCCGACGAACCTGAATCATGTCAGGGACACTCAAATAAGGCTTTTCGGCCTGGTAGTTGCGAATGATCAAACGAATCAGGCGCTCCACTTCAGCACCCGCTGCGCTTTCTTGCCAATGGTTGGGCACCCCTTCATCAATCGAATTTTTTGGCGCAGGCCCTGCCAAGGTTTGAAAATACTCGGTTGATTTACCATGATCCACGGCAAAACCGAAGCCTTGGGATTTATGTTGGCTCCGACTGTAGGCTGCCATTTCGCCCGTGCTCTGTCCAATGCTCGGCAAGAAATTCCCGATTTGCATCTTGAATTGATCCTCAGATACTGTCGATGAGCTACCAAAACGAAAGGTATTCCACAACAATCGCGTCGCCTTCCAAGGTTTGATATCTCCTTTCAATTGTTCAGGGAAGCGTTTTGGGTCGGCTGCCGCTTGATAAGCTTCAATTGCCATCACAGCCGAAGCCGAATGATGTCCATGGCCTGCGCGCGCATCCGGAGGGAAACGCGTAAAAATAATGTCTGGACGTAATTTTCGAATAACATAGACTAAATTGGACAAGACCAATTCCTTATTCCAGAAAC
>JBDKFF010000150.1:0-5996 GCA_039798865.1 Bacteroidota bacterium | reverse complement strand
TCTCCCATAATGCGTTCTTGCCTTTCAAACTTCAAATATAGGGCTTTGTATTAAGATAAGGCCAAAATTTGTTGGTCTATTTTTGCCAATAATTTGCTCGAATCAATCCCCGATTGATCCTGCTCCACTTCTTTCCGCAAACGCTTTAGCACTTCTACATGTTGCGCGTTTTGCAAGGGATGTGGACGGTGCAGTAGGGTGTTGTGGATTTCCTGCCATCTTTTGGCGATTTCCAACATGGAATCATCGAAATGCGTGATTTTAAATCGTTCGTAAATGTAATTCACGGCTTGGTCGGTCGGGTGAATTAAATCCGCCTGATAAAAGCGGTAATCCCGTAATTCATCCATCATGATTTCGTAGGCTGGGAAATAGCTGACCTGTTCCGGGAATTTTTGGGCCAATTGGTCCGCTGCCAAACGCAAAATGGCCTTCGAAACCGAATTTTCGGGCATTCCATCCCGTGTATGCCGTACCGGTGAAACACTAATGATGACTTTTTGAAAGGGTCTTTTGCGAAGAAATTCCTCGTAAACCGTGCATATTTCATCTACGCTGCTCAAATGCTTTGTAAAGCGTGCAGGTAATTGTTTGTGGCAATTCGCAATCGCTCTCCCGAGTACCTTGTCTTCGTAATAATAGGCGGTTCCCCAGGTGATAACCAAAAATTGACTCGCCTTTAAAAACTCGAGTGTATTCGTTTTTAAGGTATTCAGTTGGGCCAAAAACGACGTGGAATCTGCTCCCATGAACTGTGAATGGAAGTCGGGATGCACAAAATTATCCCCCTGCTTATACAACTCCTCTTCCTTCAATTCCTGCGGCTGTAATGAGCGAAGGATATTCAATGGGTGGAAGAGTGTTCCCATGGCCTGGCTGGAAACCTTCAATGGTAAATCGGCTAAACGATTTCCCATGTTTTCCGCAAAGCAAGACCCGATGCAAAGGATTTGATTTTCGGCGCGGATGGGGTAGGGAGAACGTGGGATAGAGAAGGTGGTGGTGAGTTTCATTGGTGTAAAACCCCAGGCTGAAGCCCGGGGTTATAAAAGTGGTTATGTTTAAAACCCCAGACTAAAGCCTGGGGTTTTGATTTATTTACAAACCTTTCGCCCAGCGATTCATTTTGTTTTCCATGACGTCTAAAGGCATGTTGCCATCCTTTAAGATCTCATCGTGGAAATCGGATAACTTGAATTTCGTGCCGAGTTCCTTGCTCAAACGCTCACGGATCTCCCGGATTTTCAAGGCCCCAATCTTATACGAAAGTGCTTGAGCTGGAATCGCCATGTAACGCTCGATTTCGGCGATGGTGCCTTCTTCGCTCAGCGGTTCGTTGTCCATCATGTACTTGATGGCTTCCTCGCGTGTCATATTTTTCGAGTGCATACCCGCATCCACCACCAAACGAATAGCACGGTGCATTTCATCACCCAAGGCGCCCATGTATTGATAAGGATCCGTGTACAATCCCAATTCTTTCCCAAGGCTTTCGGTATACAATGCCCAACCTTCTGCATAGGCCGAATTACCTCCGAATCGACGGAATTTTGGCAATTGGCTATTTTCTTGTTGGAGACTCACCTGGTAATGATGACCTGGAATCGCTTCATGCAAGAATAAACTCTCCATGCCAGATGTCGTATTGAATTTGGTCGCATCCAAAATAGGCACATAAAAAATCCCTGGACGCGTGCCATCTTCCGATCCTTGGAAATACTCCGCCGATGCCGATGCCGCACGGAATGCCTCCGTTTGACGAATCTCGAATGGGGTTTTGGGAACCCGGCCAAACATCGTCTTCAACGCCGGCTCCATCTTCTTATGTATGGCATGAAAGGACGCTAACACTTCGGCTGGCGTTTTGTAGGGCGTGAATTTCTTGTCGGTACGCATGTGCTCAAAGAATGCTTTCAGGTCGCCTTTGAAGCCGACCGCCTCCTTGGTCTTTTCCATTTCGGTCCGAATGCGCTTTACTTCCGCCAAACCCGTTTGATAGATTTCATCGGCAGGTTTGTCGGTCGTCGTCAACACCCGAATCAAAAATTGATAATACGCCGCTCCATTCGGGATGCCTGAAATACCGGTTGTCGCCCGTGCTTTGGGTAAGTATTCCGTTTGCATGAATTGCGCTAAACGGGTGTAGGCTGGGATGACCTCCGACTGGATAATTTGGCTGTATTCTTTCGTGAATTTCTCCTTATCAGCTTCGGTGAAGTCTTTCGGGAATTTCGTTAATGGACCGTAGAAGGTACTCTGTTTGATGTCGGAAACATGAAAGGATTGCAATTGTGGAATTACTTTTACGACCAAAGCTTTTGGCAAAACCACATTGGCAGCCAACCCACGCTTGAAATAAACAATGCTTGAATCCAAGTAAGCCGCTCCCAAGTGCATCCGCTTCGCCCAGTTCTCGTAGTCTTTTTTGTTGGCGAATGGCTGCATCACCGAACCACTGCCCAACTGCGCGAAGGTTAGGTGAAAACCATAAAATTGGTTTAGGGGCATCAAATTGTCTTGGAACGTTAACCCTTCCAGGCCTAAATCGATGTCGCGCTTCAACATGTCATAGGTAATCTGGTCGTTGTCGTCCAAGGATTCGCGATTGATGTCCGACAGGCTTTTTTGCGTTTTTTCTAAAAGCGCCTTTACTTTCGCGCGGTGGGAATCGGTGAAGTCGATGCTCAACTGGTCGTTGTAGCGGTTGTCGCCATTCGCGGTTGCCGAAACGGGATTGAGTTTTAATTGTTCTTCGTAGTAGTTGTCTACGAGCGTGCTGAGTTCTTTTTTGGCATCGCCTGATTTACAAGCTACGAAGGCCAAAAGGCATAATAGATAGGTGAGTTTTTTCATTTTGTTGATTTAGAATTTCGAATATAAAAAGAAAGGCGAACATCCCGTGTATGGTCTCGCCATTTGTCCTTTTTCTACAAGATGGATTTCCATCAAAAATTCTATATTTGTGGTTTACCATTCATATCAACGTCTAAGCATTTATAAAATTATGTCACATAAGGGAGCTGAACGCGAACGACTGAGTCTTCGAAATGATAATAAAGGTTGGAAAAAGTGGGGACCTTATTTGACAGAACGTCAATGGGGCACGGTTCGTGAAGATTATTCAGCGAGTGGGAATGCCTGGGAGACGATTTCACACGACATGGCCCGTTCCAAGGCATATCGTTGGGGCGAGGAGGGAATCGGTGGAATCTCCGACAATAAACAACATGTTTGCTTTGCTTTTGCCTTCTGGAATCACCGGGATCATATCTTAAAAGAGCGCTTTTTTGGCCTAACGGGGAATGAATCGAATCACGGAGAGGATGTGAAGGAATTGTACTATTACCAAGATTCTACGCCGACGCACTCCTATCAAAAGATGCTGTACAAATACCCGCAGCAGACTTTTCCTTATCAAAAACTCATCGACGAAAGCAAGAAACGTTCGCGTTTGGAGCCGGAATATGAGATTATGGATACGGGTGTTTTTGATAACAACGAGTTTTTCGACATCACCATGGAATATGCCAAAGGGGATGAACAAGATATTCTCATTCAAGTAACGGTGGAGAACCGTTCGAAGGTTGCCGCACCGATTACTGTTTTGCCGACCATCTGGTACCGGAATACCTGGTGCTGGGGATATGAAAATTACAACTACAAACCGATGTTGACGGGCGTAGGGCACTCGTTCATTGAGGTGGACCACCGCGTCGTGGGGCGTTTTAAGTTATATGCGGAAGAAGCGGATGAATTCTTGTTCTGTGATAATGAGACCAACTTTGAGCGTCTGCATGGTTCTGCGAACTTATCGCATTACACCAAAGATGGAATCAATGATTATGTCGTAAATAAAAATAAGCATGCCGTCAATCCGAATCACATTGGGACGAAGGCATCGGTTCGTTATGCGGCGAAGATACCGGCGGGAGGCAAAAAGGTCTTTCGTTTGCGTTTGACGACTTTGACTTTACGTGAGCCGTTTGCGGATTTTGATGAAATCTACGCGGCGCGGTTGAAGGATGCGAATGATTTTTACGCCGATCTGCAAAAGGATATTCAAGATGATGGCTTGCGTAATTTGCAGCGTCATGCCTATGCGGGGATGTTGTGGACCAAACAGTGGTATTATTACAACGTATTCGAATGGATCAAAGGTGATCCGGCTATGCCAAAACCGGATGCATCCCGAAAGCATGGACGGAACAATACCTGGCGGCACATGTATGCGGCGAATATTCTTTCCATGCCGGATAAGTGGGAATACCCTTGGTTTGCGGCTTGGGATTTGGCTTTCCACACCTTGCCTTTGGCACGTTTGGACCCGGATTTTGCGAAGCGCCAATTAGCCGTTATTCTGCGGGAATATTACATGCACCCAAATGGGCAGATTCCAGCCTATGAGTGGTCATTCTCGGATGTGAACCCACCGGTTCATGCCTGGGCGACTTGGAAGGTGTATGAGATCGATAAGGAAATGAACGGGAAAGGGGACGTCGTCTTCTTGGAACGTATCTTCCATAAATTGCTCTTGAATTTCACCTGGTGGGTGAACCTGAAGGACGAGGGAGGAAACAATATCTTCGGGGGAGGTTTCTTGGGGATGGATAATATTGGGGTGTTTGACCGTTCGGCGCAATTGCCTACGGGTGGACACTTGGAGCAGGCCGATGGAACCGGTTGGATGGCGATGTACAGCTTAAATATGTTGCGCATAGCCTGTGAGATTGCCATTGAAAATCCGGTGTACCAGGATATGGCTTCCAAATTCTTTGAACACTTCTTGCACATTGCCGGTGCGATGCAGTCGATCGGTGGCGATAAATTGAATCTTTGGGATGAAGACGACCAATTCTATTATGACATGTTGCATAAGGAAGATGGTAGTGCGGAATTATTGAAGGTTCGTTCGATGGTGGGCTTGATTCCCTTGTTTGCGGTGGAGGTGTTGACTTCGGAGATGTTGGAGAAATTGCCAGCTTTCAAACGTCGTGTGGAATGGGTATTGAATAACCGTCCGGATTTGGCGAGTTTGATCTCTCGCTGGTATGAACCCGGAAAGGGGGAGACGCGCTTGCTTTCGATCCTGCGTGGTCACCGGATGAAGATGATTATGAAGCGGATGTTTGATGAGACGGAGTTTTTATCCGACTATGGAATTCGTTCGCTTTCCAAATACCACAAAGAGCATCCTTATAAATTTAATTATGAGGGAGGAACCTTGCAGGTGGATTACACGCCGGCGGAGTCGACGGGTAGTATGTTTGGGGGTAACTCCAACTGGCGTGGCCCGATTTGGTTCCCGATGAATTATTTGATTTTGGACTCTTTGAAAAAGTTCTCCGATTATTATGGCTCGGATTACGAGGTGGAATTCCCGACAAATTCCGGCGAAATGATGAATATCAAGGATGCTGCTGAAGGGGTTTCTCGCCGTTTATTGGCCATGTTTGTACCGAACGAAAAAGGAGTCATCCCGATGTACGATGGCCATGAAAAGTTACATGCGGATTCTCATTTGTTCTTCGAGTATTTCGATGGGGATACGGGTAAAGGCTTAGGAGCGAATCACCAAACCGGTTGGACCGGCTTGATTTCAGAAATCATTCTTCAATTACATAAGAAATAATGCAAACAGCAGACGAACGCTTTGCGGCCTTGGGCCTTGAATTACCACCCGCACCGAAACCCTTGGGAGTCTATAAGCCCGGTTTACAGGTCGGGGAGTTTTACTATGTTTCCGGTCATGGTCCGGTAAGGACGGATGCGTCTTTGATTATCGGTCGGATCGGTGCGGAGCTGGATATCGAGGAGGGGAAATTGGCGGCCCAACAGGTAGGGCTGACGATTTTGGCGACCTTGAAGGCGCAATTGGGTTCCTTGAATCGCGTGAAGCGGGTGATTAAGGTGTTGGGGATGGTGAACGCGACGGATGATTTCTTGCGTCATCCGTATGTGATTAATGGTTGTTCGGAATTATTTGCCAAAGTCTGGGG
>JBDKFF010000149.1:0-2620 GCA_039798865.1 Bacteroidota bacterium | reverse complement strand
CGTATTCGTATCGTCGTTTTATTAATCTTTTTCTGCTTAGTAGCTTTATTTGCTACTCGAGCACAGACAATTTCTTGGCGAGAACCAGGTATTTCTACTTGCTATAAAATCGATTTTTTTAATAGCCATTTATATCAATCCAATGCCCAAGGCAGATGGGATGATTTGGGAGTCGTTCATTTTCAAGATGTAAAAGCAGGTGAAGTTTATTCGAGCGCTGATGGATTAAATCCCGTGAAATTAGATGGTCAGGTAGGTACTTTTCTGATCATGGAATGCAGCGGTCAGGTCTATCGGTTCACTTTAGCCACAAAATCGTTAAAACGCGAGGATTTAACTTTTTTCCGCGGTGCCAATTGTCAAGCGGTGCAATTTGCGCGCAAAAATGAATTGTATAGTTTTGGCGGTTATGGTTTTTGGCAATCGACAAACATCATGACCAAATATAATCCTGTATCCAAAGATTGGCAGCACATTTTGGCCCAAGGGGATATTCCTCGATCTATTCACAAACATTTTGGTGTTTATATTCCTGAGACAGATATTTTTGTTCAAATTGGGGCAAATCGCATTAATCAAACCGAATCCGCCGAGGTGTTGGATCTTGATTTTGGTATCTATAACTATACCTTTTCTGATAAACGATTTAAGCGTTTGGGGGAGGTATTTGAACCCAGGTTACGTCAAATTATTGGGCATAAACGCAATAATTTTATGCTATCGCTGGGTCGTTACATTATCATTTCGCCCTATGAAATAACATCGGGTTACAATCATGACTTACTCTACATTATTGATACGCAAGATTCTTATAAGGGCTATCTGTGGACGAACCCTGCCCGTTTTCAAATTAGAAAGTTTAATGAGGAGCGTGGTATTATTTACGGAGTATTTACTCGAGGGCAAAGTATCTTTTTGCCCCAAGTGCAAGAGTCCTATCCTTATGGGACTTTTCAAGTAGCGGAAGTCTCGATACAAACGCTTTTGAAGGAAAGTGAATATATGGGCCCTGTCATGGAGAAACCTTTACTCGAGAATATTCAGCAAATCGCTTTAGCTATTTTGGGGGTGATTCTCTTGATTGTCATCTTGCGTTTTCTCGTACTTTTAAAGCACCGCAAGAAAAAACAACAGCTCAATCTATTATTAGGCGCAAACGAACGTCAATTCCTAGATTTTCTTCGTTTGAATTATCGCCAAGGCCACGTCTCGGGGCATCAGATTGTTGCCTTCTTTGGCAAACATAAAAGTAGCCCCGAATCACAAAGGCAATTCAGGGCTAAATTAATCGATGGTTTGACCAAGTCCCTCGGACTCGTTTTCCCAGGCGAACAAGTGTTGGACATTCAAGCCGATGAAAAGGATCAACGCATGCTGACCTATCGCTTGACCGATACCATCTACAAGGAACTCAAAAAATTATAAGTTCTTTTCTAAGAAATTCGTCAACATCGTGTATAGGTGTAATCGGGTATTCCCTCCTGAAATTCCATGATTCCGGTTCGGATAATAAAAGCTTTGAAACTGTTTATTCGCCTTAATCAACGCATCTTCTAAGGCCACCGCATTTTGGAAATGAACATTGTCATCCCCCGTTCCGTGTACGAGCAATAAGTTGCCTTTCAATTTATTCACATGGTATACTGGAGAGTTTTCATCGTAACCCGCCGCATTTTCCTGAGGTGTGCGTTGGTAGCGTTCTGTGTAAATCGAATCATAGAATCTCCAGTTGGTCACAGGAGCCACTGAAATCGCCGCCTTGAACACATCTGCGCCTTGCATGAGGCAATTGGCCGACATGAATCCGCCGTAACTCCATCCCCAAATTCCGATCCGACTTTTATCCACATAAGGTAAGTTGCCAATATACTTTGCGGCAAAGATTTGGTCTTGTACCTCGATACGCCCTAAGTTTTGGTACGTGATTTTCTTGAAGGCCACTCCTCGGCCACCCGTTCCACGGTTGTCGACGCAATAAATCAAATAGCCTTTTTTCAAGAGCATTTGATACCAATAAAAATCAGCCCCTGGGTACGAATCAAGAACTTGTTGGCTTCCCGGTCCTCCATAAACATGCATCAATACCGGGTATTTCTTGTTCGGATCAAAATTTGCGGGCTTAATCCAATAGGCATTCAAATGATCTCCATTGGCCAAAGGAATCTCGAAAAATTCCCGTGGAGATAACTGATATTCCGTGATTTGAGCCTGCAATTTTTGGTTATCCTCTAATACTCTGACCAATCCTTTAGTCGAGCTTAATAAAGAGATTGTTAAGGGTTTCTTTGCCGAACTGTTATTTAGCATGTAAAATGAAAAGTCGGGACTAAAGCTAGCTGTATTTGTTCCGCCGGAGGTAGAGATTAACTTCTTCCCAGTCCCATCAATTTTGATCGCATAAACTTGACGACCAATCGGCCCTTGTTCCGTAGAATTGAAATACAATGTCTTGGTTTTCTCTTGGTAACCATAGAAGTCATCTACTTCCCAATTCCCAGCTGTGATCGCCGTATATTTACCGGTTGCAATTTCGCCAACATACAGATGTTTGAAACCGCTTCGCTCGGAACTAAATATAAACGATTTTCCATCGGCTAAATAGGTGATGTCATTCCCAATT
>JBDKFF010000148.1:0-2876 GCA_039798865.1 Bacteroidota bacterium | reverse complement strand
GGCCAAAGTTACAAATTAATTCTAACCTGCGATGTATTTGCCGAAAGGTATTCGTCGCAACACCCAAACAATCACACCGGATATTCCCAAGCAAATGAAAGCCGTTAAAGGAATGCCAATGCTCGGATGCCACATGGCGCCATAGACCTTGATGCGAACCAAATAAAACAACACGATGATATGCACCAAGTAAATTCCATAGCTATGCGAACTGATCCAATCACGGATGGGAGTCGTACCAGGAATCGTTCCTTCGTAGGCTTTAAACAGCATAAATAAACCCGCTGTCGACATCACCACACTCGGCGAGAAATTGGCATAGAGTAAACCAAAGAACTTTTTGTCCTCGATCGACTGAAGATAGGTCCCCTCCATGGTCCATACGGTTCCTATTAAAAATAAAACCCAAGCAAACATCTTGGAAACAGGGCGAGTGGCAACATAATAGCCCAAAACTAAATATCCCAAATAGCCGGTAAAATAGGGCAACTTAACCGGTAAACTCCAACCCGGGAAATGCGGATTATCGAAGAGAATCGTCAAAAGCCACATGCCTAAAAAGAACTGTAGCTGTGATTCTTTGGCTTGTCGAACCCAAGTGCCGATGATCGGAATAAACAGATATACCCCCACGATCATGTAGATATACCAAAAATGATAGGATGCCCCATCGAAATATTGTTTGAAAATCCATTCAATACCTACCGACCTGCCGCGGAGTCGGACCTGCCAATTAAACAGCGCGAATATTCCATTATAGAATAAAAAGGGAACGATGATTCGTTGGAAACTCTTTTTAAAGAACGTCGCATATTCCTCTTCGCGGGGTAAAAGCAAGGCCCCAGACAACATGACAAAAATGGGCACAGCATAGCGAAAACCCCCATTGTAGAGATTCGCGAACCACCAGGCTGAATCCGGAATTTTCCCAAAGCTCAATAAGACATTCGCGGCCGAGTGAATCAACAATACCGCAATGGTTGCCGTCACACGAAGATTATCAAGGTATTGAACTTTGGAGGTGGCCATCAATAAAAGGGTTGTTTATAGAAGCGTTTTTTGGTTGCCGCATAGATCGCATTCGCAATCGAACCCCCGGTCGGTGGTAAAGCTGGCTCCCCTAAGCCCGTTGGGCTGATTCCATTATTCACAAAATACGCATCTATTTTTGGAATTTCATTGCCACGAATCATTCGATAGGCATTAAAATTCGTCGGACTCGTAACCCCAGCCTGTAAATTCAATTTGGCAAACATCGCATGACCCATCCCGTCAATGATCGCACCTTTGACCTGGTTTTCTGCGCCACTTAAGTTAATCACCTCGCCACAATCGGTCACAGCGGTAATTTGAGTAATTTGAGGCTTACCATTTTTCATCTGCACATCGGCCACTTGCGCCACATAGGAGAAGTGCGAATAATACACGCTAAAGCCTTGATGTACGCCTGGTTTCTTCTTCCATTGCGACTTTTCGGCAGCCTGTTTGATTACCTCGGCGAAACGATCGGGTTCGTAGGTTATTTTTCCCACCGGATTTGTTTTCACACGGGCCAATAAATCCAAACGCATTTGAATCGGATCCTTCCCTGCCGCCTCAGCGACCTCATCCAAAAAGGCTTGCTCCGCAAATCCCAAGAAATTAGTGATGGGCGCACGCCATGGACCTGTGGTAACGGCCGACTTTTGGTCGAAAGATTCCACCAAGACATTTTCAATTGCTCCCACAGGGAAGTTATCCTGACGCGTGGAATTCCCTGCATTCAAGCCAACTCCTCGCAAATAAAATGCTGTTATATTTCCCTTGGCATCGATACCCGCTTTAAAATGATAACGAACTGCCGGACGGTAAACACCACCTCCCATATCATCTTCACGCGTCCACATAACCAAGACCGGTTTCTTAATGAGGCTCGACAATTCTGCTGCCTCCAAGGCAAAATCATTATTCAAGCGACGGCCAAAGCCACCCCCCATCTTTGTCAATTCCACCTGAACCGTATTCTCAGGAACGCCTAATAAAGTCGCCACCGCCTTTTGCGCCGGTTGGGGCACCTGCGTCGGTCCCGCCAATACCACAGATCCCGGCTTCACATCCGCAAAAAAGTTCATCGGCTCCATCGGGCTGTGCGAGATGAATGGACATTCATAGGTCGCCTCAATCACCTTGGCAGCTTCCGAAATTGCCTTGGCATAATCACCATCTTTGCGCTGAACAATTGCCTTGTCGGATTTCATACCTGCCTCAAACCATTCTTGATGCGTATCGTTACTCTCTAAGGCAGACTCCGACGTATAGGAACAAGTTAAATTTTGACGCGCTTGTAGAATTTCATACGTACTCGTACCCACAATCGCCACCTTATTTTTAAAGGAAACCACATCAATGATCCCCGGCATTTTCTTCACATCATCCGCCGAAAAGGACTTCAACGTCGCCCCAAATGGAGGACGGACAATCTGAGCGAACACCATTCCGGGCTTTCGAATATCCAATCCAAAAACTGGCTTACCAGTTACAATGGACCGATTATCCACACCACGAACCCGTGTTCCAATGATCTTATAATCCTTACGATCCTTAAAGGTTACCGTCGCGGGAACCGGTAATTTCGCTGCTTCTTCAGCCAAAGAGCCATAAGATGCCTTTTGTCCAGCAGGCCCAAGCACAAATCCTTTGGAGGTCTTGCAAGTGGATACATCCAAATTCCATTGCTTAGCCGCCGCCTGCATCATCATCTGACGCACACTCGCTACTGCCTTGCGCAAACGCTCCCAAGAATGTTTCAATGCTCCTGAACCACCCGTCAACTGACGCTCGAAATTCTGCGTATCTAAATTAGCCTGCAAGACTTCCACCTGACTCCAATCCACATC
>JBDKFF010000147.1:0-3998 GCA_039798865.1 Bacteroidota bacterium | reverse complement strand
AATTAGTCAGGTTAGAAAGCACGCAATCGCGTGCTTTTTTTGTGTTTGGGATACGATATGTCGGCGAAATTTCTATTTTTGTTTACATCCCAACAACTATGAAAAAGCTATTACTTCTATTCCTTCTTTCTACATCCATTTTTGCTAGTCCGATTCCGGAGCGTTGGAAGGCCCAAGCAAAGCGTGTTACAATTTACCGAGATGCCTATGGTGTGCCACATATTTATGGGAAATCGGATGCTGATGCGGTTTTTGGGATGATGTATGCGCAATGCGAGGACGATTTTTCACGAGTAGAGCGGAATTACATGGAGAAATTAGGCCGACTCGCCGAAGTTGACGGGCCGAGTGAACTTTCGAACGATTTGTATTTGCGTTTGATCATCGATCCTCAAGAGGCGAAAGCCGATTATGAAAAAGCACCTTCTTGGTTAAAGCAATTATTGAATGCCTATGCGGATGGAATCAATTATTATTTAGCCAAACATCCGGAGGTTAAGCCAGCTTTGTTAACCCATTTCGAACCTTGGTATCCCCTTTTATGGACCGATGGTTCGATTGGGGCGATATCTACGGGCGATATCACCGAAAAGGAAGTTGGGCAATTTTATGGACTTGGCGATTTGGTGAGTGCACGTAGCATGGAAAAAGTGGAAGATGAGGATTTATTGGGATCCAATGGTTTTGCGGTGGGGAAATCTTTGTCGAAATCTGGCAATGCGATGCTTTACATTAATCCGCATGTGAGTTTTTATTTCCGTCCAGAGATCCATGTGAATAGCGAAGCGGGTATGAATGTCTATGGTGCGGTAACTTGGGGACAGTTTTTCGTGTACCAAGGATTTAACGAATATGGCGGTTGGATGCATACCTCCAGCCAGGTCGATGTTTCGGATATGTATCGGGAGCAGGTGGAAATGCGGGGCGGTATCCCCTATTATCTGTTGGATGGGAAATGGCTTCCGATGCAACTCAAAAAGATTCAATTGCGGGTAAAGGGTGAATCTTCGCCCCGCGAGTTCACCACTTATTTCACGCATCGAGGGGCCGTCATGGCCAAACGCGATGGGCATTGGATTTCAGTTCGATCTTTTAATCGTTCGATCCGGAGTCTAGAACAGAGTTGGCTTCGTACAAAAACCACCGGCTTAGCATCCTTTCAAAAGGTCATGGAGTTGCGCGCGAATACCTCGAATAACACAGTATATGCCGATAAGTTTGGTAACATAGCCTATTGGCATGGAAATTATGTACCTAAACGAGATCCCAAGAAAGATTGGGGTTTGGTACAAGATGGGACAAATAGTGAAAATGATTGGAAAGGATTGCATCCGGTCAAAGATATCGTTCATGTAGTTAATCCCGTGACGGGATGGATACAAAATTGCAATTCTACGCCTTTCACCGTTTCGGGGTCTTCGAGTCCCTTGCGTTCGAATTATCCCGTGTACATGGCCCCCGATGGGGAGAATTTCCGAGATAGGAATGCGGTTCGCTTATTTTCTCAGGTGAAATCATTGGATGTGAGCGATTTGATTGCATTGGGTTATGACCGAAAGTTAACGGCCTTTGAAGTGCTTATTCCCGCTTTAACGAAGGCATACAGCTTAGAAGAGCGTTTAGAACTTAAGGAGTTAATTGATCATTTGAAATCATGGGATTTTCAGGCAGATGCGAATTCGATTGCTCAGCATGTTGCGATTCGTTGGGGACAGGTTTTAATGCCCAAGATACCCAAGTTGGAGCAATTCGGAGGCGAAACAGATCCGGTGATCAATTTTACTCAATTTGCCAAAGAGGCTAATTCGTCCGTTCTATTGGATGCTTTAGCTCAAGTAAAGAAAGATATAGAACAGCAATGGGGCACTTGGAAGGTGACTTGGGGTGAGGTAAATCGTTTTCAGCGGATTTCGAACCAACAGCCTCCTGTGTTTGATGACAACAAACCAAGCCTTTCTGTGCCATTTACTTCGTCGGCCTGGGGACAATTGCCCTCTTACACGAGTCGGCCAGTCAAAGGAACAAAAAAATGGTACGGCGTGAATGGAAACAGTTTTGTGGCAGCGGTAGAGTTTGGTTCGAAAGTAAAGGCTGTCAGTTTATTAGCCGGAGGTCAAAGTGGGGATGCCAATTCGCCTCATTTTTTTGATCAATCTGAGATGTATGTGAAGGGAATATTTAAGCCAGTTTTGTTTTATAAGAATGATGTAATAAAGGCTTGTAATCATGTAATTAAACCGTAAACTCAATAATTAACTTTACAATTGTTATTTATTTTATCATTTGTATACATATGATGGTTAAATAAATTGAACTTTTTACTTTTAATTCATAGTATTGCATAACTACTTCGTCTAAATAGGTTTTAAGATTATTAACTGCCTAGTGTTCTACCATTTTGATATTTTTTGTTACTATTCTTGGTTTCGTTTTGTCGCTTTTGATATTTGTTAATCGTGCACAGCGTTTTGGCCCTAATTTTTATTTAGCCCTTTTCATATTTTTTAATTCATTTTACTCGATAACTTCCTTTAGTTTTGTGAGTAGTGATTTGCGTTGGATAATTACCAAATTATATCCATTCATCATTTTGCCGAATATGGCCGCTGGGCCTTTATTATTTTTTTACTTTCGTTCAGTCACAAATCCTGAATTTAAGTTTCAGCGTAAATACTTACTTCATTTTGTACCATCCTTGATATTTTTTATCAATGGTACTGATTATTTATTTTGGGATGCGAATGACAAGGCCCATTTAATCGAATCGTTTTACACGGATGCACATGCGGTGTTTAGTATGCCTACGCTATTTTTTCCCTATTACTTGCATGTAATATTTAGAATGGCTCAAACCTTTTTTTATGTAATATTAGCGATTGGCTTATTTTACAAAGTTTTTAAGCTCAATAACTTTAAATTTTCTTTGTATCAAAAAATTCCTTTAGGGTATCTGGCATTATTCTTATTTTTCTTTTTAGCTCATTTCATTACTACGCTAATTATTGGAATACGTCTTAATCCTCGTTTTGATGATATTCTAAATCACATGAATGATTTAAATTTCCTGTTGATTTTATCGAGAACCTCCTTTACCTTATTTATACTTGTTTCCTTGTTTCATCCTAAAATTGTGTTTGAAAAGTTTTTTATTGAACAGGCCAAAATCGTTCGCAAACTCAACACGCCAACAGATCCAGATGTACAAAAATATGATTTGGATGAAATCGAACGACTATTTACCGAATACATGCTTACTAAACCATGTTTGGAAATGGGATTTTCCTTGAATTCAATCTCTGATGGTACAAAACTACCTGTACATCAAATCTCCTATTTTATTAAGCAGCGATATAACCAAAGCTTTAATGATTGGAAGAATGAATTACGCATCAATCATGCCGTTGAATTAATTGAATCAGGTGAGGCAAAGCAATTAACCTTAGAGTCTATTTCCATGCAATGTGGATATCGTTCACGCGCCAATTTTGTGGACGCTTTCAAAAAGGTGATGAACATGACGCCATCTGAATACCTTGCCAAACATAATAAATCCTAGTCGAAGGATTATATTTTATTCACAATCCACCCAAGACGGTGTACTTTTTTTCAAATTTAGTTCTTTAGCTGTTTCTTGTTTTTGTCAGTTTTAGGCCCTTAAAAGTCCTGTTTTAGGCCCAAAACGTGTTCTTATTTGATTTTGGTACACCACTTTTGACTTGAAATCGAATTCAGATACAATTTTTGGTACAAGTTTATTCAATTCTGAACTAGAATTTAATCAAGTTTGTATTGTCGAATAGCAGAAATAGCTACTCCGTGTTCTTATTTAAATCTATATAGTATGTTTGAAATTGTATCACTCTTCGGATTGATGGTGTCAGCGTTGCTGATCGTCAATACCACACCAGAAAACAAACTGGGAGTTTACTTGAGTTTATTTTTCTTATCAGTCAGTATCTTCTCCCTAACTCGTAATTTTGTATTTTATACAAATCACC
>JBDKFF010000146.1:0-2574 GCA_039798865.1 Bacteroidota bacterium | reverse complement strand
AAAGCACCAGCCTAATTTCGTTTTCGCAGTAATACTTGGTGTAGCGGGACGATCATAGTTTGAAACTGCCAATTCATCCGAAATTGGTGAGTTACAGCCATAATTTGATACATAGGAAACTTTTACGGAAACGTTAGAACCTGCCTTAATACTTGACAAGGTTCCTAAGTTACTTTGAGCCACGCCATTGTAATACCAAGTAAATGTTGCTGGCGCTGTAGGTTTAGCTGGCATTAAATAGCCTTGTTGCTTCACTAAACTAGCTGAGTCAACTCGCAAAGTTGTTACATCATCCAAGCAATATTTTGGATTTCCTAAAATAACAGGTTTGTCTAGGGCAATTTTATTAATGCTAAAATTGTTTGAATCTGTAAATCCACAGAAACTTGCACCACCTTTGGAAGATACACGAACGAAATAATTTCCTGAATTACCACTGTTGATAAATCCTGATCTATTCGTTTCAACAGCTACATTGTTGTAGAACCATTGGTAAGATAATTTATCCTTGTACGCGTCCGTTAAGGTTGTATTCAACTTGATGTTTACGCCATTACAAATCTCCGTCCAATCAGGTCCTAATGCTCCTGCCGACGTTAATGTGATTGTTCTTGGTGGGTAATATTCCTTATTTACAATCGTTCTTCCAGTTTGAGATACTGGATAAGTATTTACTGGATTGTAATTAACATCTTGGTAAATTTGGTTGAACTTACATTTTGCAGAATAAGTACCTTCTTGGTAATCCCCATTAATACTCAAAATACCATCAAATTCTTCAAAAACGACTTCCGTTGTTCCATCCGGTTTTGTCCATTCTACCTCATCGTAACACCCAACAGCTTGTAAGCGAACGACGCCCCCAGTTCCGTTTTCGATCGAAGCACATTCTCTGCTCAACACCTTAACCGTAGGTACTAATTCATTCACAGGTTGAGGTAAAACGTAGATGTTAACCGTCGCTTTTGGATCATTAGGTCCATTTGCGCTTAAACATTTTACAGAATATTCATACGTAGATTTTGGGTCAGTTAACCAAAGTCCCCCAGGAATATTTCCCAATGGTACCGTGGAAACCAATGATGTAGAAGGAGAGCCATAAGCAACATCCCAATCGTTCGTCAAGTCAAACGTCTGCCCTTGAGCATTCGTTGCTGACCAGTCATAGCCTGACGCACAACCTGAAACGGTAAATTTAACAGTATAGCTATTTACACCGTTTATGTTTACGTTCGTACTGTTATTGATACGAGGGCTGTTTTGCGCACTTGCATGAAAACAAATGATTGCAATTGCAAATGCCAATGTGATTTTGAATAATTTATTCATTATGATAAGGAATAATTGAGTAGATATTCTGGTTAAAACTTGTTGCTGTAATTTTCAAATGCTAAGATAAAAATTATTTTTTACATTATATAGAAAAATTATTAATTGGTAGCCGATAGCCGTTTTTTTACTAACGTGATATCTCAAAATTTAGTATACATGGTAGCTAAAATATGTTTATTTTTGTGGCTACTTTACAATTGATCCAGCAAAAAAAGCGATGATGGAAGAATCCAAATCCAAACCCTTAAATTTTCTAGAAGAAATCGTACAATCAGATATCGCTGCAGGTAAATATCCGCAGGGGATTTTTACGCGTTTCCCGCCGGAGCCCAATGGCTATTTGCACATCGGTCACGCGAAAAGTATTTGTTTGAATTTTGGTCTAGCTCAGAAATTTGGCGGCAAAACAAATCTTCGTTTTGATGATACCAATCCAATGACCGAAGAAACTGAGTACGTCGAATCCATCAAGTCCGATGTTGCCTGGTTAGGTTTCTCTTGGGAAAATGAATTGTATGCTTCCAACTACTTTGAGCAGATATATCAGTTTGCGGTTTCATTGATTGAAAAAGGTTTGGCCTATGTTGATGACTCAACGGCCGAAGAAATTGCGGCTCAGAAAGGTACCCCAACGTCCCCCGGCTCCAATAGCCCATTCCGCAATCGTTCGGTAGAGGAGAATCTTGCCCTTTTTACAGCCATGCGAAATGGCGAATTCCCAGATGGCGCCAAGGTATTACGAGCCAAAATCGATATGGCCCATCCAAATATGCACATGCGTGATCCCTTGATGTACCGCATTCGCCATGTGCCTCATCATCGTACAGGCACTCAATGGTGCATTTACCCCATGTATGACTTTGCCCACGGCCAAAGTGACTCCATGGAAGGTATCACCCACTCGATCTGTACCTTAGAGTTTGATGTCCATAGACCACTTTACGATTGGTTTATCAATAAATTGGATATTTTCCCATCCCATCAATATGAATTTGCGCGCTTGAACTTGTCGCATACTGTGATGAGTAAACGAAAACTGCTTCAATTAGTTAATGAGAAAGTGGTTTCGGGTTGGGACGATCCGCGCATGCCTACCATTTCGGCCTATCGACGTCGCGGCTTTACAGCGGCATCCATACGTAATTTCTGTGATCGTATTGGTGTCGCCAAACGCGATAATCTGATTGATATTAGTCTATTAGAATTTTGTATCCGGGAAGATTTAAATAAATTGGCCGACCG
>JBDKFF010000145.1:0-3434 GCA_039798865.1 Bacteroidota bacterium | reverse complement strand
CATCAGGTGATAATGTTGCATGCATCTGTTTGTCTCCCTGGGAGAGTAATTTTAAACTGCCATTTGATCGATTAAACAAATAGTTTGTCTCCTTTGAGCTGCGACGATAGATCGGTTCCGAAGCAGTTCCGATAAGAATCGTTTGTTCATCTGATGATATTTCAAATTCCTGTACATGGATGGTACCTCCCATGCTTGTTTTGTGAATAGCTTCATCAAAAAGTATCTCGAACTTACTTGGGTCAAGGACATTATATTTAAGAATTTTGCCTTCTTTTAACTCTAAATAGGACTGTCCATCTTTCGTCCAGTTTAAATTTTGAATGTTCTTTTGACGAAATATGGGTTTCGACCAGATGTCATCCAAAGTAATGTCTTTTTGGGCGAATGTTGTCGATGATCCCAGGATAAGGAATCCTAATAGAAGGTGTTTGATTTTCATGTTGTTGGAAGTAGGTGTTAATCTTGAAAGATTACAATGGGGTCTGTTTCTACCACATTGCTTGTTTGCAAGGCATTGTCTCGAATGAATATTTGAAATTTAAGGGTGTCGTTTTTTTCTGTAAATAAAGGCGAATAGCCTTTGTAAAAGGCGTAGACGAATTGGGTTGAGTAATCAACTGAGCCTTCGATTGGCCCCGACTTCTGATCCGCTTTGAATTTGAAATTCATTAATCCCCCTAGACTTGGACTAAAGGTAATGGGCATGAATTTGCCATTCTTTTTAAGCATCACATTCACTTCAAAATTGCGGAAATCTTTGTATTTGGTTGGGTTTGCTTTCAATTCAGCCTGGGTTATTCCCAGGTCCCCATCCCCATCTCGGAAATTGATGGACATGACGACCGAATCAATCTTCGCTTGACCTCCGAATCCATCATTACTGATTTTAGTAATTTTCTGAATTTGCTTGAAACTGATCGAAGGGACGGTACTCCATTCGGGTTCTTTCACGCAGGCCAAAAGTCCGCCAACGAAAATCAGTAAGCCCAGAATGCGAATGCTCCATTTCATAATTCGTAAAGTTAATGAATTGGTTTAATTTTGTATGAAATTTCAATAAAAGCCGTGCTCAACGATTCAAACATGTGGGAACCCTGGCGTGCAGAACTCAAGAATAAGGTTCTGTCCATGCAAGAAACTGACTTTGAATCCATTGCCTTAGAGATGTTTCAATATACTTTTGAGCACAATCCCTTATATGCACGTTATGTGCAATTAATGGGCGTAAACCCTGCAAGGGTTGAAGCGTTAACAGATATCCCCTTTTTACCCATCGAGTTATTCAAAAATAATCAAGTAGTAACAGGTAGCGCTCCCGTCTTGTTTAATTTTGAAAGCTCCGGAACGACCGGTCAAATTCCCTCCAAACATCCCGTTTGTGACCCCGAATTTTACCAAAAACAATCGAAACGAATTTTCGAAGAGCAATATGGTTCACTTACGGATTACCATATTTTTGCTTTATTACCCTCTTACCTCGAGCGAAGTACCTCTTCATTGGTTTTCATGATGGACCATTTTATCAAAGAGTCTGGTTCGGAGCTTTCAGGCTTCTTTTTGAATCAATATGAAGTCTTGGTGGTCCAAATTAAAAAGGCCCTTTTGACTAATCGAAAGATTTGGGTGATGGGCGTGACTTTTGGTTTGCTTGATTGGGTAGATTCCGGCCAAGATTTTTCATTTTGGCACGAAGCTGTCGCAGCGGGTCGAATTACGGTCATGGAAACGGGTGGGATGAAAGGCCGCCGGGAGGAATGGATCCGTGAGCGGGTACACGATTTCTTAAAAGACAAAATGGGCCTTCCCCACATTGCCTCTGAATATGGCATGACGGAATTGTTTTCGCAAGCTTATGCAGCGCAGGATGGTATTTTTACTCCCGGTGTTTCGATGCGTATTCAGTTACGTGAGGTGACGGATCCTTTAGCCAAGGTAATCAAGCCAGGTCGAGTAGGTGGAATTCAAATCATTGATTTGGCCAACATTGATTCCTGTCCCTTCATTGAAACCAAAGATTTAGGCTCGCTGGAATCCGACGGATTCCGATTTAAAGTCTTAGGCCGTTTTGATAATTCCGAAATTCGGGGTTGTAATTTGATGGTTGATCAAGGGTGGGGTACCAGCCAAGCTGAACCGTCCAAATAAAACTCATTTTTCCAGATAGGAACTTCTTTTTTGAGCGTATCGATTAGCCATTCACAAGCCTTGAAGGCTTCCGCTCGGTGAACCGAACAAACGCCGATGATTACCGCGATATCGCCAATCGCTAATTTCCCGGTACGATGAGATACACTGATTTTACGAATCGGCCATTGTTCAGCGGCTTCGGTCGCGATGCGTTCCATCTGTTTTTTAGCCATAGCCGAATAGGCTTCCATGGTCAAATGTTCGACGTCCTTGTTCTGGTTTTTATTTCGAATCGTTCCGATAAACAAACAGATTCCGCCGGCCTCCGGATCCTGTAAATACTGGTAGGTCGCATCAATCGATAAGGCTGTCTCGCTAAGTACGATTTGATGTGTCATTTACGCGAATAGGTTAGGTAACTGTATTGGTAGGCATTTTTCTCATCAGTCACTCCACGCTCTCGCTCGATTACTTCCCAGCTATCCAACGGGATTTCGGGAAAAAAGGCATCACCCTCAAAAATATCATGCAGCTGGGTAACTAAAATCTGGTCAGCCAAAGGAAGACTCAAGGCATATATTTCCGCACCACCTACAATGAAAATATCTTCGCGTGTTAATGATTTTGCTTTCAAAATCGCCTCCTCCACGGAATGGGTGATGATAGCGCCCTCGATTTGTAGGTCTGCTTGCCGACTGATTACGATCGTCGTGCGATTCGGAAGCGGCTTTCCTATCGACTCGAATGTCTTCCGGCCCATGATGATAACATGACCCGTAGTTAAGGCCTTGAAGCGCTTCAAGTCGGCCGGTAAATGCCAAATCAACGTATTGTTTTTTCCAATCACTCGATTTTCATCGAAGGCAACCAAGATTTTTAGCACGATTTTAGGTTTTAATTGTCAAAAATAAGGGATTTTTTGGCTGGATTGTCCTTGTGAATTTTATTTTCAAAAACGCTTCACTTTTCGGGCGTAAAACCCTAATTTTGTACAATTTTTGAGCCTAGTGTTAAGGTCTCACAATTTGCTAATCAATACTCTTAAAATTATACCATCTCGTGCCTAAAGATTCATCGATTAAATCTGTCCTAATTATTGGTTCTGGTCCTATTGTTATTGGTCAAGCCTGTGAATTTGATTATGCTGGTTCTCAAGCCGCACGTTCTTTACGTGAAGAAGGCATTGAAGTAATCTTGATTAATTCAAATCCTGCAACGATCATGACGGATCCCATGAATGCGGATCATGTGTACTTGAAACCCTTAGAGAAGGCTTCGATCATTCACATTTTAGAAAACCATAA
>JBDKFF010000144.1:0-3971 GCA_039798865.1 Bacteroidota bacterium | reverse complement strand
CTTGTTGGATCGCCTGCATGATTTGTCCACTGTTGTAAATCTCCAGTCGTTGATTCTTGGGTTTGAGGGAATGGACAAAGTTTTGCGATTGAGGTTGTAATAGATCAATGGGTTGTTGCTTTGAAACATTGATGTCATGGTATAAGCGAATATGCGCGGTACGGTTCATGATGAGGCCATCCAACAAATCATTTAGACCGTTCATGAAGCCTAGTAGTGTCACGAACATGGTGATACTAAAGGTCACGCCGATGGCGGCGACCAATGTTTGTTTCCATCTTGCCAAAAGCAGGGAAATTGAAACCTGAACGATTAATTTGATATTCATTACTTCGGTTTAACGACCAAGTCTTTTTCCGTGAGACCGCTGATAATTTCTACTTTTTGGAAATCCATGAGGCCTGTTTTGACCACTTTATTTTCACCACTTTCTAAGGTGACAAGGGAATCGTTTTTCAAATAATTTCGAGGTAGGATCAACACATTGGCTCGATTTCGGAGTAAGATGTTTGCCTCAAAAGTGACGTTGGGATAAAGTTTGGGGGGTGCCTTGGTAAATAAGGCTTCCACTAAAAAGGTCTTATTGCGTTCATTCATGATCGAGGCGATTTTACTCACTTTTGCCTCGAAAACTTGATTTTTGTAGGCATCAAAAGTGACTGCGACTGTTTGATCTAAATGAACATCGAAGATGTCATTCTCATCAACTTGAAGTTCTAGAACATATTGATTGGTATTGCCCAAAACCGCAATCGCAGTTTGTGGACTGACTAATTCTCCTTTCGATTTTAATAGATTAAATACGGTACCTTTTACCTTGCTTTTTAGAATGAAATCATCCGTTTGACGTGCTGAAATCTGTACATTTTTCTTGGATTGCGCGGATGCGAAATTGATCTGACGATTGAGATCGAGTAGTCTTTGTTTCGCGGATTGATAATTTGTCTTTGAGCTTTGGTAAGCCAATTCCTTTTGTTCATATTCGACACGAGTTCCTACTTGTTGGGACCAAAGTGTTTTTTGCCGTGCAAATAGACTTGAATCTAATTTTAATTTGGCTTTAGCAGTCTGTAATAATGCATCAGCCTCGGTTAATTTACCTTGGTTATTGGCCAAATCGTTGAAATCCGCGGATAGTTTCGCATTCTCCAAATTAAACTTTTGGGTTTCGTTGGAGATTCTTAACAGGGGAGTACCTACCTCGACCTCTTGCCCTTCTTTGACATAGATTTCCTCAATGATTCCGCTGACAGATACGAACGCTTGATATTGGTCTGCCGATTTAATCGTGCCGGATGCATAGATTGATTCAGAGATATTTCCTTGGGTCGGGGAGATGGCTTCTTCTTTCTTGGCACAGCTCCCAAGGCTTATCGCCACAAGAATGAACAATTGGTTAACTTTCATGTTGCTAATTTAAGCTTTTCATGCTTTAGAAAAAATGATTTTAATCGCGAATACAGCGTACGCTAAATCCAGCATCTTTGTCATTCGTCGAGGTAGTCGACGTGCCATTTAAGGTAGGAATCACATAGGCCCTTGCATGGGTGGTTGAAAAAGAATCACTTGACCAATAATGAACCGTAGATCCGCGTTCCGTCAATGTACCTGCTGTGGTCAAAAATCCGGCCGCATGCATGCCTAAATCAGATGCATATACGCTATTCAGATTTCTTGCCGCAGTTTCAACCGCTTGCCACTCGGCATAGGTCGGCAATCGCCAACCCGTTCCCAATTCAATCGTGCAAGGATCTTGTGATGCCGCCCAATCCGTATTGACTTGGGGTTGAGCCGGCCAAGCCGTGGACGGTGTTCTCGAGGTCGTGAAACGATAGGCTTTTTTATTCCCAAATTGCCAATACCATCCGGCGGATGCCTCTGTGTTATCAGTCGCAGACGTAGGTGGGTTCGTGGATCCGAGGTTTTGGGTCAGCCAACATTTATTGGTCCCTGTAATGGTTGAAAAGGCAAGATTATAAGTAACTGTTTTGGCGACAGGGGCAACTCCCCGACTGGTCACATGGTTTACCACGAGGATGGTACAGGGTGGTATGGTATCTAATTTTCCGGTGGCCTGCACTCCGTTAAGACTTGTTTTATTCCCCGCACGATTGACAAACTCGGTGCGGGTCGTTGAAATACGGCCAGAAGGCGTGACAGCTTGCCCGTATGTATTCGAGCATGCAAGCAGAAGGAAAAGGAAAATGAGTCTAATATGCATATTCAAATTGGATTCGGTCGTCTGCCGCCAAGGCATATCCACTATTATTGGCCGGTGTATAGGTTAAGGTCTGATTGGTCCAAGAATAGGCAAATTTGTCGATTCGTACGCCATTGATGTACATTTTTACCCGACTGTTGGCCACGGGAATTTGCGTAAGCGTAAAAGTCGTTTGATTGGCTGTGGCGGTAAATTGATCACTCACATCCCGATCGGGCGTGCTAACGGTCCAGCTGCCGCCGACTACCTTTAAGACGTAGCCTGTAGTACTCGGAGTTAAGGTGCTCAAAACGGTTCCTGTTCCATTCCCAACTAATAGCGCTCCTGCCGTTAAGGTCGCGACACCTGTTCCACCTTGGTCTACGCCTAATGTCCCTGTACTAGTTAAAATTTTCGAGGCATCTGTGAATACAGCTTTCGATGCACTTAGCGTCGAATTTTTGAGGTTTCCATCGATATTTACCGCATTGGCGAAAGTCTTTGCTCCGGCTATCGTTTGCGCGCCTGTGGTGATTATCCCTGGATTGGTGGCATCCGCCGGACTTAAGCTAATGACATTATTTGAAATTGAAATTCCATTCGTATTGCTTGTCCCTAGAACACCCGTAGAAATGGCAGTTGGAACGGTTGCTGCCCATGAAGTTCCATTCCAAGTCAGCACCTGACCGCTCGAGCTAGGTGTAAGTGTCGATAAACTTCCGGTACCATTTCCGATCAAAATGGCATTCGTTGGTATTGTTCCTAATCCCGTTCCACCCTGTGTTACACCCACAATTCCCGTGGAACTTAGGTTTTTCGATGCGTCCGTAAAGACTACTTTTGATGCAGTTAATGAGGCATTCGTCAGATTGCCATTCACGGTTAAATCACCCGTTAAGGTTTTTGCACCTGCTATGGTTTGAGCACTCGTCGTGATGATACCCGGGTTCGTGGCATCTGCTGGGCTAAGGCTAATGACATTATTTGAAATCGAAATTCCATTTGCATTACTTGTCCCTACGACACCCGTAGAAATGGCTGTTGGAACGGTAGCCGTCCAAGCCGTGCCATTCCAAGTAAGTACCTGACCCGTTGTGCTTGGGACCACCGTCGTTATCCCTGAACTTCCATTGCCTATCATAACCCCGTTCGAGGGAATGCTTGACAAGCCCGTACCTCCCAAGTTCACGGGTAGCGTGCTAGTAGAAATCAAAAGGTTGTTGGGATCTGTATAGACAACCTGATTCGCATTTGTTCCGTTTGTTAGTAAGCTCGAAAATGCCCCCGTGCTTCTGGTGACGGATCCGATTGGCGTATTTTGAATACTCGCGGCATAGATGGCTGCACTGGTGTTTAGTCGGCCGATATTATTATTCCCCAATTGAATCGTATTATCCGTCGATACCACAGCCCCCGATCCAATGGCAATGGTGTTGCTTATATTTCCGGTAGCAACGCCCGCGCCATTACCGATGGCCGTATTCCCATTTCCTGTTGTATTCAAAGCGAGTGCCGTTGCGCCCAAAGCGGTATTGTTGGTTCCGCTGGTATTTGCTTGTAAACTTTGATATCCAATCGCCGTGTTGTTGGACCCTGTGGTATTACTGGTAAAAGACGAATTACCCATGCGCGTATTCGAAGCTAAGTTTCCTCCACCGCTTCCCAATACAATTTGATTAACGCTCAAATCTTGCAAGAAGGTTTTGTTACCGGCGAGGGACTGCGTTCCCGTCGTGATGATACCTGGGTTGGTACCATCTGCGGGGCTTAA
>JBDKFF010000143.1:0-4761 GCA_039798865.1 Bacteroidota bacterium | reverse complement strand
CCGCCTTGGTTACCCAATACAAGTCCATTTGAAAATTCACGTATTTCGGATTGCAATTTTCCAACAAATAATCAATCGTCACGATACCCTCCGAATCCTTCACATATTCAAAATCGTGGTTATGATACAATAACTCTAATCCTGCTGCATGGCATTTCTCGCCCATCTTATTCAAAATATCTGCCAAATTCTTTGCGCCTCCTTTCATTCCTAATTTCTTATTTACCGCATCATAGGTAAATAAACCCATCGGAGGAACCGGAATCACAAAATACTTAAATCCCGCTGCCTTCAGATCTGCAATTTGTTGGTCGATATTATCCAATGTCGCCGACCCTTGATGCGCCGAAATCGGATTCAATTTCATCTCCGCCAATAAAGCCTTGAAATCAGCAGGCGAGAGGTTATAGAATTTACCATTGTTATACCCAGCCGACTCCACATTCACATATCCCGCATCAGAAACAGCCTTCAAGGTTGCTCGCGCGTCTTTACCCATTTCGGTACGAACCGTGTATAAAGCTAATCCACCAAAAGGCTTGTCGGCAGCTCTGAAAGAAACTAGTGCAATACTCAAAACCGCACTTAGGCCTAGCGCAAAGGCTAGCAATTTGTTCATTTTCATGTTTTTTTTTAGTTAAATAGTGTACCATAAAATTAAGAAATTCCTTCCTGCAATCCCAAATTTGATTTCATAACACAAAACAAATTTTGCGTAAATTCGTTAAAAAACTATACTAAACCCCTGCCTGTGAGAATCTTATTATTCCTTTGCCTCATTTCCTTTTTTTCTACCCAAGCACAAGTTCCCGCCATTCATCCCGAGCAAATTCAAATCGCGCGCGATTCGTATGGAGTACCCCATATTTTTGCCCCCACAGATACTGAGGTTGCCTATGGGCTTGCCTGGGCGCATTCGGAAGATGATTTCAAAACCATTCAAACACTGATTTTGACGGGTAAAGGAAAATTGGCAACTTATTTAGGGAAGAAAGGGGCTCCCGTGGATTATGTGTTTGGCTTGTTGAATACACGGAAGGTGGTGGACCAACAAATCAAATCAATGGATCCGCGCTTTATCCAACTCGTTCAAGGATACCTGCGTGGATTGGAGGCCTACGGAAAAGCACATCCCGCCGAAGTATTAAATAAACACGTATTTCCCATCGCCCTAGAAGATTACATTGCGACGACCATGTTCTCGGTGGCCGTATTCTGTGGGGTGGATCGCACCTTACCCAAAATCCTCGACGGCTCAATCGCTTCACTTCCAGGGTTTACGGGGGAAGGAAGTAATGCCTTTGCGATCAAAAGCAATAAATCCGCCTCGGGTGAACCCATGCTCGTGATTAATGCGCATCAACCGATTGAAGGCGCAACGGCCTTTTATGAGGCCCATGTACAAAGCGAAGAAGGCTGGAACATACTAGGCGGTCTATTTCCGGGTGGTCCATTGATTTTTCATGGCGTAACCCCCAATTTAGCCTGGGCGCATACGGTGAATTTTCAGGATAAGATTGATGTGTATCAGTTGCAGACCGACAAAGCGCATCCCAACCAATATCTCGTAGACGGCCAATGGTTAAATCTCGAGAAACGCAAAGTCAAACTTTCCATCAAGGGAATTCCTATCCCAATAAGTAAAGTAGCCTATCAATCGATTTATGGCCCAACGGTCAAGAGTCCATCGGGGGCATATTTCTCAATCCGACTGCCTGCGTTGATGGATGCCGGAGCGCTCCAACAATGGTATGCGATGAATCGGGCGACCAACTTGACCGAATTCAAAGCCGCGATTGATCGGAACCACTTGGCGATGTTTAATATCATGTATGCGGATAAGGATGATAACATCTTCTACATCTCAAATGGGAAAATGCCTTACCGTAATCCGGATAAGAAATATAATTGGTCGGGAACCCTACCCGGTAACACCCGTGCTACATTATGGGATAAATTTAAACCAGTGAACGAATTGCCTCAATACCTGAATCCAGCGAGTGGTTATTTATTTAACACAAATCATTCGCCCTTCATGGCAACAGACTTGAAGGAAAACCTAGATCCCGCGAAGTTTGACACGAATGATGGGTACGAGACCTATCACAATAACCGTAGTTTTCGCGCCAAGGAACTCATTGATAGTTACGATAAAATCTCTTGGGAGGATTTGAAGCGAATTAAGTTTGATCGCCAGCTCCCTGCGAAGATCTTATATCCCTATGGATTAGATGCCAGCGTCTTGTTTCAATTGGATGAAATGAAATACCCGACACTAAAACCCATCATCCAAGGAATCAAAAATTGGAATCATGTGACGGATGTGGAGAGCATCGGTGCCTTGTATTACAACATTGCATACTATCAAGCATCTAAAATTCGGAACAATGGGAGTAAGGCGCCTTTGACAGAAGCAGAGGCTGTAACACTTTGCCAATATGTGAATGATTTTCTTTTGAAACATTACGGGAAAATTGAGGTCAAATTAGGGGAATTCCAACGATTAGTGCGCGGCAATGAAGATTGGCCTCAGGCAGGCATGCCCGATGTGTTAGCGGCCGTTCAAACCGAAGCTTGGGGCGAAACGAAACGTCGGATGAATAGTGGGGACGCCTACATCGGATTTATACGTTTTCCAAAAGGAGGTGGATTGCCGCACATTGAAACGGTGAACACCTTTGGAGCAAGTTCACATCCGGATTCACCGCATTATGCAGACCAACGTGAAATGTACCAAGCACAGAAAACCAAAGTGATGACCTTGGATAAGGCCGAGGTCTTAAAGAATGCCAAAAGAGTTTATCGGCCGGAGTAATTAAGAGCGAAAAAAAACGTCTGGCGGAATCTGTAAGAACCGACAAAGCTTTTGGGCCATTTTAAGCGTAATTTCACGTTTACCAGCTAAGATGGCTGAAACATGCCCTTTGCTACCGATGATAGGAATGAGATCTTTTGATTTTAATCCCATCTCGCGCATTTTATAAACTAAGACTTGCGTAGGATCTAAATTGGGAATTGGATGATTTCGATCATCGTAATCTTTAATTAGAACAATCAATAGCTCCAGCTCATCACGAATCGGACCCGCATCCTCCACGTGAAAAATATCCATCATCCGCTTAACGGCAGCTTGATAATCATCTGCCGACTTTAGTACTTTCCAAGTCATATTGACAACTTTTATAAAATTCTTACATCAAATGTAATCGTGCTAGCTTCTATCTGATCGTATTCTTTATGGGTTCCAAACCAAATCACATAACAAGCCTGCTGCTGAAAATTGATGGAAACAATTAATCGGTAAGAATTCCCTTTCACGTTAAAAACAACACGCTGATGGGAAATAATACTCGCATTTCGATAAACTCGTTTAAGTTCATTGAAATTTACAAATCCATACTTTGAAAATTCATGATACCAAACAAGCAAAGCATCAGATGCTGACGGATAATTTTTTGCGTAATAAAGAATCGTCCGCCGGACTAAAATTTTCATCCCAAAATTAATTGAAAGTTTGCATTTTGCAAACTAAATTATTGTTTGGGAAAGATAGTAGCTAAGGGATAAATCGAGTGTTGATGACCTGATAATTCAGAAATATTATCAAGTCATTCAGTTATGGGAAACGCAACGCATCATCTTTTGAACTTGAAAATGCCTTGGATTCATCGATTCTCTTTACCTGATTGGCGATGTACTCAATTCCTTGATATAAGTGATTGACATAAACAGGATCCGCATAATGCTCTTTGGAATGACCTAGCGTGGTAACCCAAACATGACCTCCCTGAAATTGTTGTGTCCAAACCGCCGGAAAAAAGGAGCCATACACACCCGCATGTTTTGAGATGAGATCTTGTTGGCTTTTATCTAAACTACTCAATTCATGCATCATCAAGGTCTTTATCCCCGGATACAATTCCTTCCCAAAATAACACTCATCTTCTCGAGTCCATTTCGAGGGAACTCCCTGCATCGATGGGTGAGATGGATCGATGGTAATTACGTTAAAGGCTTGGTATTTGGCATGCCAGGAAAAACTTTCCCCAACCATCATTTTGAACCATGTCCAATTCCGCTCCGTTCCTGTGACCGAATGCACACCCACAAAGCCTCCTCCGGATTCGATGTACCGACGAAAGGCTAAACGCTGTGCATCGGTATCAAAGACATCATAGTTTGTACTCGTGAAGAGTACTAGCCGATATTGCTTCAAGTTCTCCGGACTAAAAACGGCCGGATTATCCGACACTTCTACCTGGAAATGATGCGCTTGAGCTAATTTCTGAATACAAGTCACGGCCGAGGGGATGTTGTCATGCACATAACCCGGCCCGTTTTTGGTATAGACCAAAACCTTTGAATTGGAAAGTTTCGACTTTTGCGCCTCCGCAGCAAATAGGCCCAAAACCAAAAATAGAATGAGTAGTCTTTTCATGTTAAGGATTTACACCGTATTGATCTATCAAATATACAATCGCCGCGATATTCACGGCGCCCAACAATAATTCGCGCTTATTCACATTCTCAAATACATCCGTCTTCGCATGGTGCAGATCAAAATAGCGTTGGCTATCTGGAACTAAACCCGCAATTACCGTAGCTGGATTTACACGAGCCAAGGGACCAATATCCGTACCGCCTCCGCCGAGCGTAACCTCAGTTCCATAGGGCTTTAATAGGGGAGTCCAAGACTGAAATTTCGCATAAGCTTCCTTGCTGGCCGTGATTCCAATCGATCGTGGCGTAAATCCACCCTCA